>NZ_JBCGFB010000162.1:0-11286 GCF_038752175.1 Nocardia sp. No.11
CGGCTCCGGCCGCCGCCGCGCCCGCCGCCCCGGCCAAGCAGGCCGCCGCGCCGAAGCTGGCCGGTCTGGTCGGCACCACGCAGAAGGCCAGCCGCATCCGGCAGATCACCGCCACCAAGACGCGCGAATCGCTGCAGACCACCGCGCAGCTGACCCAGGTCCACGAGGCCGACGTCACCAAGATCGCGCATCTGCGTCAGCTCGCCAAGGCCTCGTTCAAGTCGCGCGAGGGCGTCAACCTGACGTACCTGCCGTTCTTCGCGAAGGCCGTGGTCGAGGCGCTCGGTGTGCACCCGAACGTGAACGCCTCCTACAACGAGGACACCAAGGAGATCACCTACCACGCGTCGGTGCACCTGGGTATCGCGGTCGACACCGAGCAGGGTCTGCTCTCGCCGGTCATCCACAACGCCAGCGACCTGTCGCTGGCCGGGCTGGCCCGCGCGATCGCCGACATCGCCAACCGCGCCCGCACCGGTGGCCTGAAGCCGGACGAGCTGTCCGGCGGCACCTTCACCATCACCAACATCGGCTCCGAGGGCGCGCTGTTCGACACCCCGATCCTGGTCCCGCCGCAGGCGGCCATGCTCGGCACCGGCGCGATCGTCAAGCGCCCGGTGGTGGTGACCGACGAGGCCGGTAGCGAGTCCATCGGCGTGCGCTCGATGGTGTACCTGCCGCTGACCTACGATCACCGGCTCATCGACGGCGCCGACGCGGGCCGCTTCCTCACCACCATCAAGCATCGGTTGGAAGAGGCGGCGTTCGAGGCCGATCTCGGTCTGTAGTCGAGGAATTCGGCCGACGTATGAAGGTGGTGATCGCCGGTTCGTCCGGGCTGATCGGGACAGCGCTCGTCGCGGCTCTGCGCCGCGACGGGCACGAGGTGTCGCGATTGGTGCGCCGCGCTCCCGCGGCACCGGACGAATTCGCGTGGGATCCCGCGCGCGCCCAGCTCGACGAGCGGGCGTTGCGCGGGGCCGACGCGGTGGTGAATCTGTGCGGCGCGAGCATCGGCGCGCGCCGCTGGAACGGTGGTTACAAGCAGACGCTGCGTGACAGCCGGATCACCCCCACCGACGTCCTGGCCACCGCGGTCGCCGCCGCCGGAGTGCCGACGCTGGTCAACGCCAGCGGCGTGCACTACTACGGCGGCGACACCGGCGACGCGGTGGTCGACGAGACCTCCCCCGCCGGAACCGGTTTCCTCGCGACCCTGTGCCGCGACTGGGAAGCCGCGACCAAGCCCGCGAGCTCGGCGGGCGTGCGCACCGTCCTGGTCCGCAGCGCCGTGGTCCTGGCCCGCAACGGCGGCATGCTCAGCATGCTGCAACCGCTGTACTGGCTGGGCCTGGGCGGGCGCCTGGGCAGCGGTCGCCAGTACACCCCGTGGGTCTCCCTCGACGACGAGGTCGGCGCGATCGCCTTCGCGCTCACCCACCCCGAGGTCGCGGGCCCGATCAACGCCGCGGGCCCGGCGCCGGTCACCAACGCGGAGTTCAACCGCGCCCTCGGCCGGGCCCTGCACCGGCCGACCCCGTTCCTCGTGCCCGGTCTCGCCCTGCGCGCGCTGGTCGGCGAGCTGGCCGACGAGGCCATCCTGCGCGGCCCACGCGCCATCCCCGCCGCGCTGGAGCAGGCGGGCTACACCTTCCAGCACCCCACGATCGGCGCCGCGCTGGCCGCGGCCGTCGGTCGCCCCGGAGATCACTGATGTTCATCCGCGACGCCGACAAGGCCGACCTCCCCGCCGTCCTGGCGATCCACAACACCAATATCGCGTCCTCGACCGCGATCTGGGACACCGACGAGGTCGACCTCGACAATCGCCTGTCCTGGTTCGCCGATCGCACCGCCGCGGGCATGCCGATCCTGATCGCCGAGATCGACGGCGAGGTCGCCGGTTACGCCTCCTACGGCCAGTGGCGGCCGAAGACCGGCTACCGCTTCTCCGTCGAGAACTCCGTCTACGTCGACGAGCGCTTCCAGCGTCGCGGCGTCGCCACCGCGCTGCTCACCGAACTCATCGCCCGCGCCACCGATTCCGGCCGCGTGCACGCCATGATCGCCGCCATCGAATCGAGCAACACCGGTTCCATCGCCCTGCACGAGCGCTTCGGCTTCCGCACCGTCGGTGAGCTGCCCGAAGTCGGCCACAAGTTCGGCCGCTGGATGGATCTGACGCTGATGCAGCGCACCTTCGCGCTCGACGTCTGACCGGCCGACCCGCACGTCCCGACCGGTCTTCACCTCCGGTGGCCGGTGGGCGTAACGTCAGGACGGTGAACGACACGCGCCCCACCGCGTCCGCTCGATTCGATACGACCCCGATCGTGGTCGAGGATCTCGGACTCATCGAATACAACGCCGCCTGGGAGTTGCAACGGCAGATCGCCGACGAGCGCGCCGCAGGCGAAGGTGCCGACAAGCTGCTGCTGCTCGAGCATCCGTCGGTCTACACCGCGGGCCGCCGCACCGAGACCGAGGACCTGCCGATCGACGGCAGCCCGGTGGTGCAGGTCGACCGTGGCGGCAAGATCACCTGGCACGGTCCGGGCCAGCTCGTGGGCTACCCGATCATCCGCCTGGCCGAGCCCGTCGACGTCGTGCAGTACGTGCGCCGCCTGGAGGAGGCCCTGATCCAGGTGGTCTCCGGCCTCGGGATCGAGTGCGGCCGCGTCGAGGGTCGTTCGGGCGTATGGCTGCCCGCCACCGAGTGGCTCGCCGAACGCAAGATCGCCGCGATCGGGGTGCGTGTGCAGCGCGGCGTCGCCCTGCACGGCATCTCCCTGAACTGCAACTCCGCCCTCGACGGCTTCCAGGCGATCGTGCCCTGTGGCATCAAGGACGCCGGCGTCACCACACTGACCCGCGAACTCGGCCGCGAGGTCACCGTCGCCGAGATCAAGCCGCTCGTCGCGGCCGCGATCGTTGCCGCGCTCGACGGCGACATTCCCGTTCGGCCGCATGACATTGATCGCACCACCACCGCCGCGAACGTCGTCGCCCCGAGCGTAGAGTCGGTCCAGTGACCTCCGTAGACGCCTCTGCCCCCGCCGGACGCAAGCTGCTGCGCATCGAAGCGCGCAACGCGGAGACCCCGATCGAGCGCAAACCCAAGTGGATTCGCACCCGCGCCACCATGGGCCCGGAGTACACCGAGCTCAAGGGCCTGGTGAAACGCGAGGGCCTGCACACGGTCTGTGAGGAAGCGGGCTGCCCCAACATCTTCGAATGCTGGGAGGACCGCGAGGCCACCTTCCTCATCGGTGGTGAGCAGTGCACCCGCCGGTGCGACTTCTGCCAGATCGACACCGGCAAGCCCGCCGCCCTCGACCGCGACGAGCCCCGTCGCGTGGCCGAGAGCGTCCAGGCCATGGGCCTGCGCTACTCCACCATCACCGGCGTCGCGCGCGACGACCTCGACGACGGCGGCGCCTGGCTCTACGCCGAGACCGTGCGCGCCATCAAGGCGCTCAACCCCGGCACCGGCGTCGAGCTGCTCATCCCCGACTTCAACGCCGACCCCGACCAGCTCGCCGAGGTCTTCTCGACCCGCCCCGAGGTGCTCGCGCACAATCTGGAGACGGTGCCGCGCATCTTCAAGCGCATCCGCCCCGCCTTCCGCTACGAGCGCTCGCTGGCCGTCATCACCGCTGCCCGCGAGGCCGGCCTGGTCACCAAGTCCAACCTCATCCTCGGCATGGGCGAGACTCCCGAGGAGGTCACCGCCGCGATGCGTGACCTGCACGAGGCGGGCTGCGACATCCTGACCATCACCCAGTACCTGCGCCCCTCCCCGCGCCACCACCCGGTCGACCGCTGGGTCAAGCCGGAGGAGTTCGTCGAGCACTCCAAGGTCGCCGAGGAACTCGGCTTCGCCGGTGTCATGGCGGGTCCGCTGGTCCGGTCCTCCTACCGCGCCGGGCGCCTCTACGCCCAGGCCATGGCCCATCACGGCCGCGAGATCCCCGAGGCGATGACCCACCTGGCCCAGGAAGGCACCGCCTCCCAGGAAGCCAGCTCGGTGCTGGCTCGCTACGGCAGCTGACCACGTCGGGCCAGAGCTCGGTGAGCTCTGGCCCCTCAGTAGACTAAGGGTCCCCTCACCCCCGGAAGGACCCATGTCGAAGTTCGAGAACGTCTCCGTCGTGAAGAAGGCCAACGTCTATTTCGACGGCAAGTGCGTCAGCCACAACATCGAGCTGCCCGACGGCACCTCGAAGTCCGTGGGCGTGATCCTGCCCGCCACCCTGACCTTCACCACCGGCGCCCCGGAGATCATGGAGCTCATCGAGGGCGAGGCGAAGGTGACCCTCCCCGGCGAGACCGAGCCGAAGGTCTTCCGCGGCGGCGAATCGTTCTCGGTCCCCGGCAACAGCGCCTTCGACATCGAGGTCGTCGAAACCCTGCACTACGTCTGCCATTTCGGCTGATCGTCGTCACCCCGAAGGGCGGTGGCTCCGGCGGAGCCGCCGCCCTTCGCCGTCGGTGCGATCAGCTCGCGCCGGGAGCCCCGATCAGCGCGCGGCACTCCCGCCAGAGCGCGACGGCGTCGGCATCGGAGTAGCGGGTGCCCGGCCGCAGGTGCAGCGGGCGGATCCGGCGATCGTGCCAGAACTGGCCCGACGGCAGCGTGTTCCGGGTGGCGGCGAGCCAGACCGCGGTGTCGGCGCCTTCGGCCGGGGTCCGCAGCAAGGGCCGGGTCATCCGGCGGAACCGGGGCAGCGCGTCGGCGATACCGGGGGTGTCGACCCACCCGGGGTGCACCGCGTGCACGCCGATCCGCTCCTCGGCCAGCTCGACGGCCAGCAGCGGCGTCAGCGCGACTTGCATCCGTTTCGTGCGCGCGTACGCGGCGGCGCCGCGGTAGTCGCCGTGCCGGTATTCCGGATCCTCGACCGTCAGGGGCTGGGCATACATCCCGCCCGAGGACATGAGCACGACTCTGGCCCCGCGTGCCGCGGCCAGCAACGGGCGCACCAGCTCGGTCAGCAGCAACGGACCCAGCACATGGGTGGCGAAGGTGAGCTCGTGGCCGGTGCTGGTCTCACGGCGTTCCGGTGACAGCACCCCCGCGTTGTGCACGAGGGCATCGATCGGCGTGTCGCCGAGCGCGGCGGCACAGCGCCGGACCGAATCGGGTTCGGCGACATCGCATTCGACCACCGTCACCGTGGCGTCGGGATGCCGTTCGCGCAGGCCGTCCGCCGCGTCCGCGCCCCGCTGCGGATTCCGGACCGCGAGCACGATCGCGGCGCCCAGCTCGGCCAGGCCGTCGGCGACGGCCAATCCGATCCCACTGTTGGCGCCGGTGATCACCACCCGACGCCCCCGCATCGCGTCGGCGGGGGGATCGTCATCCGGCCAGCAACGCCGGCGCAGGGCGATGCCCAGGCGGCTGTATCCGGGCAACACAGTTCGGTCGAAGAGCGCATCGACGCGCGATGGCTCGAAGTTCGCATCGTTACTCACGTCATTAGCGGTCACCCCTCCAGAGTACCGCGATAAACGATGCACAAACGATTCACACCGCCGGGCAGACGGGTTACAGTCGAACTATGGGCATCGACTGTTCGACAGTTGTCTCCGCACCTCGCGACGAGGTCTTCGCCTGGTTCGCCAGGCCCGGTGCGTTCACCCGCCTGGCACCGCCCTGGCAACCGGTCCGGCTGCTCAGCGAAGCCGACGATCTGGCCCGCGGCGCCGCCGTCCTCGGCCTGCCGGGCGGCCTGCGCTGGGTCGCGCGGCACGATCCGGACGCCTACGACCCGCCCCGCCGTTTCGCCGACGCCGTCGCGACCGAGGGGCTCGCCTCCGCCCCGGTCGGCCGCCTGCTGCCGTGGCGGCACACTCACGACTTCACCGCCGTCGACGACGAGCACACCCGCGTCGCCGACCACGTCGACACCCCACTGCCCACCCGCCTGCTGCGCCCGATGTTCGACTACCGCTACCGCCAGCTCACCGATGACCTCGCCGCCCACCGGCGCGCCGCCGAGCGCGGCTTCACCGCCCGCACCATCGTGGTCAGCGGCGCCTCCGGCATGGTCGGCACCGCGCTGTGCGCGTTCCTGACCACCAGCGGTCACGATGTCGTCCGGCTGGTGCGCCACGCCCCGTCCGATCGCACCGAACGCCGGTGGGACCCCGCCGATCCCGCGCCCGACCTGCTCGACGGCGTCGACGCGGTGGTTCATCTGGCGGGCGCGCCCATCGCGGGCCGATTCACCGACGAACACCGCCGCGCCATCGCCGACAGCCGGATCGGCCCGACCAGGGCGCTGGCCGAGGCCGCGGCCCGCAGCGGCGTCGGCACGTTCGTCTGCGCCTCCGCCATCGGCTACTACGGCTACGACCGGGGCGAGGAGGTCCTCACCGAGACCGCCGATCCCGGCGACGGCTTCCTCGCCGAGGTGGTGACCGGCTGGGAGGCGGCGACCGCACCGGCCGAGGCCGGCGGCGGCCGGGTGGTCCAGGTCCGCACCGGCATCGTCCAGTCACCCACCGGCGGCACCCTGCGCTTGCTGCGACCGCTGTTCGCGGCGGGCCTCGGCGGCCGGATCGGCGACGGCACCCAGTGGCTGTCCTGGATCGGCCTGGACGACCTGCTCGATGTCTATCATCGTGCGCTCTGGGACGATTCCCTCACCGGCCCGGTCAACGCGGTCGCCCCGAATCCGGTCCGCAACAGCGAGTACACCGAGGTATTGGCCCACGTCCTGCACCGGCCCGCCCTGCTGCCGGTGCCCTCGTTCGGCCCGGCGCTGCTGCTGGGCGAGCAGGGCGCGCGGGAACTGGCCGAGGCAAGCCAGCGGGTGTCCCCGGCGCGGTTGTCCGAGGCGGGCCACACCTTCCGCGCTCCCGACCTCGAACAGACCCTGCGCCACCTGCTCGGCCGCTGAGCCGGGGTCATTCCCGCGCGAGAACGAACTGCCCCACGTCGAGGTACCCGGACCGGAAACCCGCCTCCGAGTAGGCCAGATACAGCCGCCACATCCGCACGAACGTCTCGTCGAACCCGAGCGCGCCGATCTGCGCCCGCGCGTCCTCGAACCGTTCCCGCCAGGCACGCAGGGTGCGCGCGTACTGCGGACCCATCGAGAACTCCTCGCGCACGCGCAGGTCCGAGCCACGCGCGACGGATTCCTCGATCGCCCGCACCGAGGGCAGGAACCCGCCGGGGAAGATGTACTTCTGGATCCAGGTATAGGTGTGCCGGGTGGCCAGCATGCGCTCGTGCGGCATGGTGATGGCTTGGATCGCGGCCCGCCCACCCGGTGCGAGCACCCGGCCGATGGTCGCGAAATAGGTGTCCAGGTATTCGTAACCGACCGCCTCGATCATCTCCACCGAGACGACGGCGTCGTAGGTGCCGCGCACCCGGCGGTAGTCGAGCAGGTCCACCCGCACCTGCTCGGCCAGTCCCGCCGCCGCCACCCGCGCCCTGGCCGCGGCCTGCTGCTCGGACGACAGCGTCACGGTGTGCACCCGCGCGCCACGCGCGGCCGCCCGGACGGCGAGTTCGCCCCAGCCGGTGCCGATTTCGAGCAGCCGGGTGCCGGATCGCACGCCCGCGCGGTCGAGCAGCCGGTCGATCTTGGCGCGCTGGGCGGTGGCGAGATCATCGGCCGGATCGGCGAACAGCGCGGCCGAATAGGTCATGGTCTCGTCGAGGAACAGCCCGAAGAAGTCGTTGGACAGGTCGTAGTGCCGGGCGATGTTGCCGCGCGTGTTGTCCTCGGAATTGCGTTCGGCGGCGGGATGTCCGGCGACGTAGAGACGGCGCAACCGGGCCAGCGGGCGCGGCACCACCTCGGCGACGTGGGCGGCGAGCACGGTCAGCACGCCGACGAGATCGGGCGCGTCCCAGTCACCGGCCATGTACGACTCACCGAAGCCGATGAGTCCGGCGGCGCCGACCCGGGCGGCGAAGTCGCCGGGCCGGTGCAGGACCAGGCACGGCACCCCGGCGGGCGAGCCGGCGACGGTGCCGTCGGGGTAGCGCACCGCCAGCGGCAAGCGACGGGTCAGGCGGCGGACCAGCACGTCGACGGCCATCGCCGACACCCCCGCGCGCAGGCCGCGCGGCACGGCCAGGTCCGGCCACCGATCTCGCTCCGGCACAGCGGGATTCGCGGTGGTGTCCACGGTTGTCATCGGAGCGCCTCCTCGGGCACGGCCACCGGACGCGGCACGACCGGCAGGCCCCTGGCCCAGAGCAGCACGCCCTGCCACCGGATACGCGCGGCCACGAGCAGTGGCGGAATCGGGTCGGTCAGCACGGCGCGCACGATCGCGCCGGTGGTGGCGGGCACGCATCGGCCCGCCATGGTGGCGACGAAGATCGGCCGGTCGGTCACCAGCGTGATCGACACCCGCAGCGTGGCATCCGGCTCGGGCACCCGCAGCCGGTACTCACCCGCCACCGGGTTGAACGGCGAGACGTAGAACTCCTTGCCGACCCGCGCGCGACCGTCGCCGTCGGGCCGCAGCAGGTAGCGATGCGCGCCACCGTAGGTGTTGCGGACCTCGGCGATCACACACACCGGCGTGCCGTCACGGTCACGGCACCAGTACAGCGTCAGCGGATCGAAGACGTAGCCGAAGGCACGCGCGCCGGCCAGCATCAGCACCCGGCCGCCCCGCAGGTCGATGCCCTGGGTCGCCAGGTACCCGTCGATAGCGGCCCGCAGCGAGCCGCCGCGTTCGCCCAGGTGGTCGCCCGCGTCGAAGCCGACGAACGGCCGCAGCCACCAGGGGAACCGGGGCAGCCGGTCCAGATCGACCAGCCAGCTGTGCCCGCGATAGCGGAAGGCGTGCCGGATCGGCGCCAACCGGGTGTGCCGGATGTCGGTGCGGATCAGCCGAGCGGTCACGACACCGCCACCAGGCCGGGCAGCGGTCCCGTCCAGCGTCCGCCCAGTCGCTCGGCGGCGCGCAGTCCCGACAGCGCGCCGTCCTCGTGGAAGCCCCACCCGTGGTAGGCGCCCGCGAACGCCGTGCGCGCGCACCCGAGTTCCCCGGCGCGGGCGCGGGCGGCCACCGATTCCGGGGTGTAGAGCGGGTGTTCGTAGGTCATCGTGTCCAGCACCGCGCCGGGATCGATCCGGTCGCCGTCGCCCAGGGTGACCAGGAATCGTCGGTCGCCGGTGTCGTCGAGACGCTGGAGCCGGGTCAGGTCGTAGGTGACCAGGACGCGGTCGGGTTCGGCGGCGCAGGCGGGCAGGCGGTAGTTCCAGGACGCTCGAGCACCGGTGGCGCGCGGCAGCAGGCGGGAATCGGTGTGCAGGACAGTGTGATTCACCGAGTAGGGCATCGCCGAGAGGAGGTCGCGTTCGGCGGCGCTCGGCTCGGCGAGCAGGGCCAGCGCCTCATGCGGATGGGTCGCGATCACCGCGGCGTCGAAGTCGTCGACGCCGTCGTCGGCAGTGCGGACGGTGATTCCGTCGGGATGCCGGTGCAGCGCCCGGACCGGGGTCGCGACCTGTACTCGGTGCAGGCGTTCGGCGACCGCCGCGAC
Organism: Nocardia sp. No.11; assembly: GCF_038752175.1. Classification (NCBI taxonomy): domain Bacteria; kingdom Bacillati; phylum Actinomycetota; class Actinomycetes; order Mycobacteriales; family Nocardiaceae; genus Nocardia; species Nocardia sp. No.11. The sequence continues at coordinate 9,524 of NZ_JBCGFB010000162.1, forward strand.
GTAAGTCGCCGATCCCCCGGTGACCGTGCGCCAGGTGGGTGAGCCGAACACCGTCAGCATGCCGTGGTGTTCGAGAAAGGTGAACAGGTAGCGGGCCGGATAACGCAGCGCGGTGCGGGGATCGCAGGACCAGACCGCCGAGATGAGCGGTGCCAGGAAGTGGGTGCGGAAGTAGGCGGAGAATCCGGCGTCGGCCAGGAATTCGGCCACCGTGCGTTCCGCCGTCGGGTCCGCGGCGAGTTCGGCGCGGGCCAGGCGGTGGAACCGCGGCACTTCGGCGAGCAGTCGCAGATACCGCCCTCGCACCAGGTGTCCGGGGCGCGGGAACAGGCCGGGCAACCCGCGCGCGCCCGCGTACTCGAGCCCGCAGCCGTCGCAGCGCACCGACATGCTCATGTCGGTCTCGCCGGTGGCGATATCGAGCTCGCCGAACAGCCGCTGCAGTGTCGGGTAGGTGCGGTCGTTGTGCACGATGAACCCGGTGTCCACGCCGATGGTCTGCCCATTGCCCGCGACCACACGGTGGGTGTCGGCGTGCCCGCCGAGACGGTCCTGTGCCTCGTAGAGCGTGACCTCGGCCGAGCGCGCGAGCACCCAGGCCGCGGTCAGCCCGGCGACACCACCGCCGATCACCGCGACTCGGCGCTGCCCGTTCGATGCGTTCATTGCGATTCCTCCGGTCGTCCCCCGGCCAGCGGATGGACGATCCACCCGAAGTGAATCAATTATGCATCGTTTGGTGACCGACGGCCAGTCGTCAGCGCAACGCCTCGACCGCACTCGCGAGGGAGGCGATCCGCGCGACCGCGGGCGGCAGCAGCGCCGCGTCCCAGCCGGGCCCGCCGACGAAGACCCGTGCGCCCGCGTCGAGGCCGGCCAGCACGGCCGAGGTCAGCGCGCTCGATTCCCGCTGCGACCACAGCAGCAGCGAGGTCGGCCCCGAGGGCCGGGCCAGCGCGCCGACCAGCGCGACGGTCGGCACGTCCGCGCCGAGCATCCGGGCGCCCACTCCCTGCTCGGCCAGTGCCGCGCGCAGCACTTCCAGTGGGAGCGAATGGGTCTCACCGCCGGTACAGGCGAGCACGACGGTCCGATCGGCGACCGCGGGCGCGGTCTGCACCCGCTGCATCACCGCCGCGATCGACCACGACAGCAGATGCTCGACATCGATGCAGTTCTCCCCGACACCCTGACGTGCCACGATGTCGGCGAAGGCGGGCCTGCACAGCTCGTCCCAGGTGCGGACGACACCGTAGGCGCGCACGTGCGCCTCGACGAGGTCGACCGAGGTCGCGGAGTCGAGCGCGAACGCGGCGTCGAGCAGGTCGACGCGGTTGCCCGCCCGCACCGCGGGCCCGCGGGCGGCCGCCGCCGCGCCCGCCGGACTGGCACCGTCGCGGATCAGCGTCAGCATGCGTTCGAGCAGGCCGATGTCGGCTTCGGTGTAGAGCCGATGCCGACCGGGACGGTCCTGCGCGGGCCCGATGGCGTAGCGGCGATTCCAGCTACGCAGGGTGGCCGTCGGGATGCCGAGACGATCCGCGACCGCGCGCACGGTGTACCCGGCCGCGTCGGAGACAGGGGCGGAACCGGCGGACATCGTTCCATTCTGACCGATGCCGCTCCGCCCGCGTGTCACGGCCGTGCGGCGGCGGGTCGCCGCGGCCACGCCAGTGCCGTGGTTCCGGCACCGAGCAGGCCCCAGACCAGCGGCACCGCGATCGCGGTGCGGCGCAGGCGAGGATCGACCGCCGTGCCGAGGA
>NZ_JBCGFB010000163.1:0-11100 GCF_038752175.1 Nocardia sp. No.11
AGCACGCCCACCGCGATCGCCGCCGTGAGCGCGGGCGCGGCGATGGCCGCCCACACCCACGCCGGCGGTCCCGCGAGCGCGGCGGCGGCCCCGAGACCTACCGCCAGTTTCACGTCACCGGCGCCGAGCGCGGTGGGCGAGAGCAGGTGGGTCACCAGGTACGGCATCGTCAGCAACGCGGCCCCGATGACCGCGGTCGCCAGATTGCCCGTGTGCCAGGCGTAGAGGAATACCGCCGCCGCGCCGACGCCGGTGAGGGCGTTGGGCAGTCGGCGGGCATGGATATCGATGACACCCAGCAGCAAGCACCAGGCGATGAGCAGGCAGAACGCGGCAGTGGTCATGCGTTCGATCGTGCGCGGCGGCGGCCGCCCGATCGAGGCCCGATCGGCGAATGTGGACAACTCGGCGCGATGTGGACAACGCGGTGTCCAGTCCCGCCGGGCGCGGACGCGCCGATGGCGGGAAAGTGCGGCGTTCGGTGCCGACGTGTCGGTCGTCGAGCGGTAGCGTTGACACATGTGTGCTGATACCCCGCGTCCTGATCACGCGGTACGGCGTGGTGCTCTGCGGAGCCTGCTGGTGGAGAACGGCGTCGACGCGCTGCTGGTCACCGATCTGGTCAATATCCGCTACCTGACCGGGTTCACCGGATCCAATGCCGTGCTCCTGGTGCACTCCTGGGACATGCGCGGCGCCGAGGACCGCACCGTCATCGGCACCGACGGCCGCTACTCCGCGCAGGTCGCCGCGCAGGTCCCCGATCTGAGCGCCGAGATCTCCCGGGCCACCGCGCGGCGGATCATCGAGCTGGCCGGTGAATGGCAGCTGGGCCGGATCGGCTTCGAGAGCCATGTGGTGACCGTCGCCGAGCACACGTCGTTCCAGCAACTGCGCACCGGACTGCAATTGGTGCCGACCAACGGCCTGGTCGAGCAGCTGCGCATGGTCAAGGACGAGTACGAGATCGCGCAGCTGCGCGCGGCCTGCGCGGCCGCCGACGCTGGCCTCGCGAGCCTGCTCGAGCGTGGATCGATCCGGCCGGGGCGCACCGAACGGCAGGTCGCGCGCGACCTCGAGTGGGCGATGTTCGAACACGGTGCCGACGCCGTCTCGTTCGAGACGATCGTCGCCGCCGGGGTGAACTCGGCGGTTCCGCATCACCGCCCGACCGGTGCGGTGCTGGCCACCGGCGACTTCGTCAAACTCGATTTCGGCGCGGTCGTCGACGGCTACCACTCCGACATGACCCGCACCCTCGTGCTCGGCACCCCCGAGGACTGGCAGCGCGAGATCTACGAGCTGGTCGCCCGCTCCCAGCGGGCTGGGCGTGAGGCGCTGAAACCGGGCGCCGGGACCGCCGAGGTCGACGCCGCCGCTCGGGTCGTCATCGAGGAGGCTGGCTACGGCGCGCAGTTCGTGCACGGCCTCGGACACGGGGTCGGGCTGCAGATCCACGAAGCGCCCGGAGTGGCGAAAACGAGTACCGGTACACTACTTGCTGGCGTGGCGGTGACCGTCGAACCTGGTGTGTACCTTCCCGGCCGCGGCGGGGTCCGGATCGAGGACACGCTCGTGGTACGCGAGGCGGGCCCGGACCTGCTCACCCTCACCAGCAAGGACCTGACCGTCGTCGAGTGACGCCGGTCCCCAGAGACCGCAGTAAACGAACGAGGAGATCCGAGGACAGTGGCGGACACCAGCGACTTCAAGAACGGCCTTGTGCTGAAAATCGACGGTCAGCTCCAGCAGATCGTCGAATTCCAGCATGTCAAGCCGGGTAAGGGCCCCGCGTTCGTGCGGACCAAGCTGAAGAACGTCGTGTCCGGCAAGGTTGTCGACAAGACCTTCAACGCCGGCGTCAAGGTCGAGACCGCGACCGTCGACCGGCGCGACATGACCTACCTGTACCACGACGGCACCGACTACATCTTCATGGACGGTGACACCTACGACCAGATCTCCATCCCGGAGTCCACCATCGGCGACGGTGCGCGCTTCCTGCTGGAGAACATGGGCGTGCAGGTGGCCGTGCACGAGGACGCGCCGCTGTTCGTGGAGCTCCCCGTCACCATCGAGCTGGTCGTGCAGCACACCGACATCGGCCTGCAGGGTGACCGCTCCACCGGCGGCACCAAGCCCGCCACCCTGGAGACCGGCGCCGAGGTTCAGGTCCCGCTGTTCATCAACACCGGTGACAAGCTGAAGATCGACTCGCGCGACGGCAACTACCTCGGCCGCGTCAACGCCTGATCGTGACGGACTCCCCGGCAGACAAAAAGGGCTCGTTCAAGAAGCTCGGCGCACGCCACAAGGCGCGCCGCCGGGCCGTGGACCTGCTGTTCGAGGCGGAGGCGCGTGACGTCGACGTCTCCGACCTGCTCACGGAACGCGCCGAGCTGGCGACCCGTGACCAGAGCGTGGCTCCCGTGCACGCCTACACCTCGGTCCTGGTCGAAGGCGTCGCCGACGACCTGGACCGGGTCGACGGCACCATCGAGGGCTACCTGCAGGACTGGACGCTGTCGCGCCTGCCCGCCGTCGACCGGGCGATCCTGCGGATCGCGGTGTGGGAGCTGTTCCACGCCACCGATGTCCCCCCGGTGGTCGCGGTCGACGAGGCCGTCGAGCTGGCCAAGGAACTGTCCACCGACGACTCGCCGTCGTTCGTGAACGGTGTGCTGGGCCAGGTCGTGCAGGTCGCGCCGCAGGTGCGTGCCGCCGCGGCGGCCACCAGGGCCGCGCGTCCCGCGCCGGAGGATCGGTCGTGACGAACAAGTACCTCGTGATGGTCATGCGCACGCCGGCGTTCGATCAGTCCGTGGTCGAACCGCACCGCGCGTTCCTGCAGGAGTTGCTCACCGAGGGACGGCTGCAGGAGAGTGGCCGGTTCACCGACGGCACCGGTGGCGCATACGTCGTCCTGGCCGAAAGCCTGGACGCCGCAACGGCTATCGCGCACGCCGATCCGGTTCACACCACCGGGGCGTCGGAGCTGACGATCTACGAATGGGAGATCGCCGTCTCGGCATGAGACCTTCCGGAGACAGCCGCGCATCCCACCGGATGCGCGGCTGTCGCCGTTCCGGCCACTTCCGATGCGAATCATCGGGACATGCCGGAGAATGCAACCAGCATCGAACGCCGTCGGATCGGCGGGCTGGGGGAGACCGTGAGTGAACGACCATCACTGAGCAGCTGGCACCTGACCCGGGCGCAGTTGCTCTGGGCCGCACTCGGTTTGGCGGTCGTCTTCGCCATCCTGATCATGGCGCGCGGCAGCGTGCGCGAGATCTTCAAGGTGCAGCCGGATTTCGTGCTCGGCCTGTCGCTGTCGATCAGCACGATCTTCTTCACCAAGGCGTTCTCCCGGTCGGGCATCGCCTCCGCGGTGCATCACATCCACGAACCGCGCGATCCGAATGTGCTGGCCGCCTTGGATTCCGCGGTCGACCAGCGGCTGCACGCGATGGGATTGCACGAGAATGTCGCCCTGCTCAGCCGGGATATCGCGGTGGCGAGCAAGCGGATCAACGAGTTCTACGACCTGCAGGCGATGGAGCCCCGCTTCCACACGACGGCGCCGCTGTTGCGAGTGGCGCTCACCGATCTCGACGACGCGCTGGCCATCGTCAGCCGGGTCGCCGACCGGATCGGCACCACCGAAACCACGCGGGTGTACCGGATTCCGGAGGCGACCAGGTCGCACCTCAACGACGCGCTGCGCGATGTCATGGAGGCCTCGGCCCGGCGCAACGAGACCTACGAGGCATTGCGCGCGCAGGTCGCCGGTGAACCGGTCGATGATCTGTGGGGCCTGTTCGCGGTGCTCACCTCCGACACCCTCAAGGCGCAACGCGATCTGGAATCGCTGGTGAGCAAGACGATCCAGTCGGTGCCCGCCGACCGCATCGCCGTCCTGCAGGGGTATGTCGCGGCGTCGCTGAGCCGGCTGGAATCGGTCGGCGACCTGATTCGCGCGCGTGGCCTCACCACACCGCCCGCCCTCCAGATCATCGCCGAGGATCTGCGGCGCGCGCAGGCCAAACTCACTCGCGCGCAGGAGGCGGAGGGCGACCAGCACGCCACGCCCGCGGCGCCGGTGGCTTGAGCCCGATCCCGACGGCCTCCGCCGGTGGGTGTACGGAAAACCGGCGGAGGCACGACCGACGCTGGGTGGCGTGGTGTCGGGTGTGCGCTGGGCACGCGAATGATCTTGCAACCTCGAGTGCGCTTGAGGTCAAGCCGGTTCAACGATCGGCGTGGACCAGCGGCGCGAGGAACCCGGTGACCTGCGCTGTCGAGGGCAGGCCCAGCCTGCGGCCGAGGACATCGGGAGCGTCGGCGACGGCGCGGCATCGATCGGGGTCGGTGTTGGCGGGATCGGCGGAGTAGCGCTCGCCGACCATGATCGCGCGCCCCGCCTCCCGTCCGGTGCGCAGCTCGTAGACGGTGATCTCGTAGGTCGCCCGGAACAGATTGACGGTGCGTCCGATGGGAGCGCCCGGCGCGGCCGGGAGCTGACAGGTCTGGACGAGATCGCCCAGGCTGGTCTGCCGCAGGCAGGCGATGAGCTGGACCGAGGACGTGTCGCTGGGATTCCACGCCGGCGAATCGCTGGCCCCGACGATGGTGGCGAGCTCACCCGAGAGATAGATCGGGCGCGCACCGTCGCGCTGGTATTCCGCGGCGTTCGGGAACGGCTTGCGGTCACCGCACATCCGGTCGTAGTCCGCCATCTCGAACCGGCTCGCCTGCACCGCGGTGATGGCGAAGAACCCCGCCCCGAACAGGGCGATGAACAGCAGCAAGCCGATTCCGGGACCGATCCGCAGTCGCTGTCGCTCGCGGGGGCGGCGCTCGCGCACCGGAGTATTGCGCCAGCGTTCGAGCAGGGACGGCCCGCCGGACCGGTTCGATGCCCGTGCCCGCGTGCGATTCGACGCGACCGGACGAGCTGGTGTCCGCCCCTGGTCGACCCAGTCGCTCCAGTGTTCGGAATCGTCGAACCGGTCGGGGTGCTGGAGGGAATCGGGCTCGTGCGGTGCCGACGACGACCATGCCGCGGCCGCGGCGGTACCGGCCGCGGCGGTACCGGCCGCGGCGGTACCGGCCGCGACGGTGCCTGCCGCGACGGCGTAGCCGGGTGCCGCGACTTCCGGATCGTCGGGATCCTCGTCCTCGGACCAGGGTTCGTCGTCGTAGGCCTCCTCGTCGTCGGTCGACGACAGCTCGGCTTCGTGCGGGATCCCGGTATTCGCGGCGCTGCTCGACGAGGGGGAGCTGCTCGGAGATTCGATGACCTGCGCTACTTCCGGTTCGGCGAACCGATCGTCGGTCGACTTGACCAGCGACACAGCATTTCCCGCACCTTCGCTGGTCGGCATCGCTGCGACGGAGTCCGTCCGGGGGACGGATTCGTTCCGCTCCGCCACGCCGGTAGCCGTTTCGTCGGGTGACGGATCATCCTCGGCTGCGCCGCCACTGCCGGAAACCGCGACGCTCGCTTCCTCCGTGGCCGATCCTTCGCTCACCGCCCCGACCGATCCGTCGCCTGTGCTCTCGGACAGATCGACATCCTGTCCGTCGGGGTCCGCGCTGTCGGGCCCGGTGCGGGCGACCAGCGCAGACCCTGGCGCAGGGGCGGTTTCCGCGCTGGGGGCACTGTCCGGCGCGGAAACGGGAGTTCCGGTTTCGTCGGAAGAGTCCGCCGCGGGCAACTCCACCGCCCGCTCCTGCTCATCCGCTGTGTCCTCGGAAAGCTCGGCCGAGTCCGCTGTGCTCGGCGACGACGCATCCCGCGAGTCGTCCGCTGTGGCAGTCATACTCACCAACCCCGCCAACGGCGCGGCGGCGCCGATCGAGTTCTCGCCGGGCGTCGGGTCATCCTCGGTGGTCGTGGTGACCACGCTCGGCGCCTGCTCGGCGGATTCCTGCTGGGATGCCACCGCATCCGCGTCCGGCGCCCCGTTCGACGGCCACGGCCGATGCGTGAGCCGATCGATCGCCGCGAGGAATCCGGGAGTGCTCGCCTGCGCCACCCGGGTACCCGCCCGCGACGTGCCGCCTGCCCCCGCGCCTGCGGCGCCGTCGTCGGCCTGCCCGAGCCCGACCGAGGTGGGCGCCGGCTTGCTCGTGGTCGCCGGGGCGAGCCGCGCCGGAAATCCCTGGTCGGCCAGGGCGACCCGGGAGGGCAGCAGGCGGCTGAGGTTCAGCGCCGCGAAGACCCGGCGCACATCGTTGACGCTGAGCCGGACCGTGCGCCCTGTCTCGGCGTGGAAATAGTCGCGCAGGGACGAGGCATCCTCGCGTTCGATCAGCACCGCCCGGTACCCATCGGCGATGCGAGCCTCCTCGAGGGTGATCTGGGCGCCGGGCTGGGGGACCAGCGCGACCACCGCGTTCACCCACCCGAAGATCCCGGACTGCTGCAGCAGATTCTTGGCGGCGAACACCTGCCTGCGCACCTGGACGAACGGATTGGGCACCCGCACCGCGTGATAGAGCGCGGCTTCCTCGCCGTCGACCGTCCACGGACCGTTGGGCGGGGTGGCGAGCACGCCGTCCTGGCGTGCGGTGAACCCCTTCACCTCCACCACGGTGGCGCCCTGGGGCGTGCACACCAGGGCGTCGACCTCGACCGATCCGCCCCGGCTTTCCGGCACATGGCAGCGGAAGATCGCCACGCCCCCTACCTCGGACGCGGCCCATTCCCGGATCGCCGCCGCGACGATCTCTTCTGCGCCTTCGAGTTCGGTTTCGTCCGCGACAACGACGATCACCACGACCCCCTGAGCAACCGATTGCGGACCCCTACCAGGATACGACCTCCGTCGGCGACATCGAAACCGAATCTTGTTGCCGAGCAACAGGATCGGCAATATCGATTACCGCTCTCACCGAGCACCGCCGGAGGCGGGCCGGGCGGTGGCGTCGGCGGGGGACGGCGAATCCCATTCCCGCGGTGGGCGGGTCACCTGACCTGCGACAACGGCCGTTCCCGTCGGCCGGTGCACGGCGAGAAAGCCGAACGGCCGATCGATGTGCACGGCGGTGACGGTCGCCCACCGTTCGACAGGTGCGCTGCCGGTGCGCATCGCGACGGCGGTGATCGCGGCGGCCTCGAACCCGGCCGCGTCGAACCGGGCCATCACGTGCTGCCCGGCCGTGCTCACGGCCAGCGGGTAGTCGGAGATCCCGGGCAGGCGCGCGGACTCCACGCTGCTCGCTGCGGCCAACCCGAACAGCTGGGGGTGGTCGGTGAGGTCGTGTGCGCTGCGGACCTCGAACGGCGGGAGCTGGAGGTCGACACTGTCCCCGCCGAAGGTCTTGCACCGCGTCACCGTCAGGCACGGGGCCGTCGTATCAGGAGTGGGCGTGCCCGGTGCGGAATTCTCGTCGTCGAGCGCGGCCAGGCCGACGGCCAGTGCCTGCCGCGGCCCCTGTGTGCCGATCAGCAGGTGGACGTCGAGATCGCCGGTGCCGGTGACGATCACCCGGGTGACGTCGCCGCCGAGGACGGTGACGCTGCCGTCGGCGTGGCTGCGCCGGGACAGCCCCGGCCCCTGATGTCCCTGCCACGGCCCGGATTCCGGGGACCACCGGATCAGCTGGAACGGCCGCACCCAGCGGGTCCGGGCGACCAGGGCCGTGGCCAGTGCGAAGGCCGTCGAGGCGTCCACGGTGACCGGGAACTTCTCGATCAGGCCGCCTGTGCGTTCGCTCGCCCAGGCGTCGAGGGCGGCTCGGTCCAGCAGCGTGCCCGCGGTACCGGCGGGCATGCTGCGGACCCATGCGTCGCGCAGGGTGATCCCGGGTCGTACCCACGCGCCGGTCGCCACCGCGATCTCGGCCGAGGAATCGAGCGACCGCAGCAGCGCCAGCCCGGCCGCGTGTGCCGACTCGGCCGAAACCCCTACCGCCGCCGTCAGTTCCCCTCGAGCTGCCCCTTGTGCCGCCCCCGCCAGCACCGCGAGCAACGGCCACGCACCCGCCCCCGACACCACGGCATCATCGTCGGCGAAGGTCGTAGTCCATCGTGCGGTCAGCGCATTCGACGAACGAACAGGCAACGCCAATCGACTCCCCATGCCCGGAATCCTACGACCCCGACCGGCTCACCGACCGCCGCCGTCTGCCTATCGGCCACCCCGGAGGCCGATTCGCGCGGGGTTGTCCGTCGACGACGCCGGCGTGCTTCCTACGGCCGCAGCAGGATCGTGCCGAGGGCGCTTCGCTGCTCGAGCATGCGGTGAGCCGTCGCGGCCTCGGTGAGCGGCACGACGGAGTCGATCGCGACGGTCAGTTGTCCTCGCGCGGCGGCGTCGAGGGCGGCCGCGCGCTGACGTGCCACCTCGGCGAGCCAGGCCGCGCCCGCGCAGCCGGTGAGGGTGAGGCCGCGCAGGATGAGGTCGACGGCGGTGAGCTGGGTGGGCAGGCCGGCGAGCCAGCCGTAGCTGAGGATGCGGCCGGTGCGCGGGGTGATCAGGTCGAGCAGGGGTGTCACGGAGTCGCCGCCGATCGAGTCGAAGACGACATCCACGGTGTCGGTGGCCAGGGTGGCGCGGAGCTGATCGGCCCAGTCGGGGGCGGTGTGATCGATCACCTCGGCGGCGCCGTGGGTGCGGGCGAGGCGGGCCTTCTCGGCGCCGCCCGCGGTGGCGACGACACGGACCCCGGCCGCCGCGCACAGCTGGGTGAGGACGCTGCCGACGCCGGTCGCGGCCGCCTCGACCAGGACGGTGTCGCCCGGGGTGAGCGCCGCGGTGGCGACCAGGGCCAAGGCGACCGAACCCGGCATCTGGGTGGCGGCGGCGCGATCGGTGCTCAGGCCGTCGGGGATGACGGTCAGCGCATCCGCCTCGGCCACCACGAGTTCGGCGTACGCGCCGAAACCGCTGGTGGCGGCGACGACCCTGGCGCCGAGCAGTGCCGCATCCACGCCGACGCCGAGTTCGGTGACCGTGCCCGCCGCCTGGAAACCGAAGACCTCGGGCAGCGGGGCGGGGAAGGGGAACGTGCCTGCTCGCACCAGGGTCTCCGGGTAGAGCACCGGGATCGCCTCGGCGCGGACGAGGACCTGCCCGGCGCCCGGTCGCGGTGCGTCGACCGCGCGGGGCACCAGCACCTCGGGTGCGCCGGTCTCGGTCATTACGATTGCCTGCATCAGAACTCCATAAGTTGACTGCCGGTCCAGATATCCGAACGATATGGACCGGCGGTCAACTTGTCAACGGATCGGCGGCCGCCGAGGAAGCGATGTCATGACAGGCCCACGCCCCACCGAGCGCGCCGACGCCGCGCGCAACCGTCGAGCGATCCTCGACGCCACCGCCGCGCTGCTGGCCGAACACGGCGCGGCGGGGGTGACCATGGATCGGGTCGCCGCCGCTGCGGGCGTCGGCAAGGGGACCATCTTCCACCGCTTCGGCAGCCGTGCCGGCCTGCTGTACGAGCTGGTGGCCGAGGGGGCGATCGCGTTGATGGCGGCTGTGACGAGCGGGCCGCCGCCGCTGGGTCCCGGCGCCCCGGCGACCGACCGGCTACTGGCCTTCTTCGACGCGATGACGAGCATGGTCACCGACGACGTCGAACTGATCGCGGCCTACCGGGCCATGCCCCCGCACCCTCGCAGCGCGGAATTCCACGCGTTCTGGGCCGAGCACATCACCACCCTGCTGCACGAGGTGCGCCCGGAGATCGACGCCGAGACGGTCGGCGCGCTCCTGCTGTCGACCCTCGGTGGGGAACTCGCGCAGCAACTGGCCAGGGCGGGCGAGGTCGACCGGTTGCGCGCGGGGGTGCGAGAACTGGTGCGTTCGGTGCTGATCGCAGCGTAAGCCCGGCGGCGCGGTCCATGCCGCCGAGGAGGCGTCGTCAGCGCACGTTGCGCGGGCGGAACTGGATGCTGATGCGCGGTCCGACCGGTCGCGTGGTCTTGGGGACAGCGTGCTCCCAGGTGCGCTGGCAGGCGCCGCCCATCACCAGCAGATCGCCGTGTCCGGCGGTGAATCGCACGCTGGCCCCGCCGCCGCGCGGGCGCAACAGCAGGGCGCGGGGCGCGCCCACGGAGACGATCGCGACCATGGTGTCGTGGGTGGCGCCGCGACCGATCGTGTCGCCGTGCCAGGCCACGCTGTCGCGGCCGTCGCGGTAGAAGCACAATCCGGCGGTGCGGAAGGGTTCGCCGAGTTCGGCCGCGTAATGGCTGCTCAGCGCGTCGCGCGCGGCGACGAGAATTCGGTCGGGGAGCGGATCGTGCTCGCCGAAGAACGAGACGAGCCGTGGCACGTCGACGACCCGGTCGTACATGGGTCTGCGTTCGGCGTGCCACGGCACCCGCTCCGCCAACCGGTCGAACACCACACTCGCGCCGCTCAGCCAGCCGGGGAGGACATCCACCCAGGCCGTGGCGTCGAGGCGGGTGCGCCGGATCGTCTCGATCGAACCCAGCGCAACCGCATCACCGTCGAACAGTGAACCTTGCAGGGGCAGCGACATGTCGACAGTCTAGCGCGCGTTCGAACATATGTTCGGTCAGTGCCAGTATTCGTGCCGCGTGCCATCGGTGTCGGCGACGAACACGATCGCGTCGGCGCCCGCGAGCCCGGCGGGCTCGAACGGCAGGTGACCGGGCACGATCGGCTCGCCCACGCCGATCGAGGCCGGGAGCGCGGCGCGCAGCGCGGACGCGGGGAACAGCGCGCGGCGGTGCGTGGCCGCGGCCAGCTCGCCCTGGAGGGTGCCCGGGAGGCTCTTCGGGTTCGCGTCGGTGGCTACGAACGCGTAGCTCTCGCCGAGGCTCATCGCGACGAGGGCGCCCGCGCCACACCAGTGCGCGTCGTCGCCGCCCATGGTCAGCGTGGATCCGGCGCGCTGCAGGTGCACGTTGTGCGCGAAGACCAGGGTCGGTCCCCGGTGCTGCTCCGCGGCGACGATCGCGAGCAGGTTGTCGGCCATCATCTCGGCGCGCACGCTGAGCAGGGTCGCGATGCGATCGGCGCCGGGTGTGGCCACGGCCGCGTGGTAGCGCAGCAGGCCGAGGGCCGTGCGCGCGTTGGCGAGGGCGAGGTCGTAGCCGGCCGGGTCGGCGGGCCGCAG
>NZ_JBCGFB010000164.1:0-10868 GCF_038752175.1 Nocardia sp. No.11
AGCACTCGACCCAGATGAGTGCAAGCAGCAGAACCAAGTAATCTGATACAGAACCACAGAATCGAGGTGAGGACGCCGTTTGATCTCCCCACCCTCCCCCGGCGACCCGGCACTGCGCTGGCACGGCGATCCCCCGCCACCATGCGGTAGGCGCCAATGGCACCTGGCCGACGAGTTCAGCAACTGGATGATCGCAGCGGCCCCGGTCGCGGCGACCGCCTGACACCGACAACCCCGCAGACCGATACCCGGTCCATCTGTCCTGGGAATTCCGTTCTGCTCGAACACCCCCTGGAGGCTCTCGGCCCGGCTGCCGCGTCCGGCTGACTCGACCCAGGGTTCAGTCGGCCGTCCACGGCCGCAGCTTCTCCGGATTCCGGATCACCCAGATACGGGTGATCCGGCCGTCGGCGATATCGAAGGCGTAGACCGACACGACAGTGCCGTCGAGCTCGGCGACCAGCCCGGGCTGTCCGTTCACCGTGCGTTCGGTGAGGGTCGGCGCGAGGCCGCGGGCAGCGATCTGCATCCACGCGGCGGCGATCTGCTCGCCGCCGACGATCGGGTCGAGGAACGACAACGCGAGGCCGCCACCGTCGGCCGTGGCGACGGCCCGCGGATCCAGCAGCCCGACCAGCGCCTCGATATCCATCGCTTCCCAGGCCCGCTTGAAGTCCCGGACCACCTCGGCGCGTTGGGCATCCGGCGCACCCCGCGCGGAGTCGATGCGGCGGCGAGCACTGGAAGCGAGCTGACGGCAGGCCGCGGGGGTGCGCCCGACCACATCGGCGACCTCGGCGAAGGTGTAGCGGAACACGTCATGCAAAACGAACGCCACCCGCTCGGCCGGCGTCATGGAATCGAGCACGACGAGAAAGGCCATGCTGATCGATTCATCGAGGGTGATCTGGTCCGCGGGATCGGCGGGCCCAAGCCTACCGAACCAGTCGGAGTGACCCGGCACCGGCTCCGGAATCCATTCGCCCACATACTGTTCCCGCCGAACGCGCGCGGAACCGAGCAGATCCAGGCAGATCCGGCTGGCGACCGTCGTCAGCCACGCGCCCGGCGAGGCCACCTGCCGCCGCCGGCTGTCCGACAGCGCGTACCAACGCGCATAGGTCTCCTGCAGGACGTCCTCGGCTTCGGCGAGCGAGCCGAGCAGCCGGTAGGCGAGATTGATCAGCTGCCTGCGCTCGGCGATCACGGTGTTCAGATGCGGGTCGGTCATGTCGGCTCCTGCGGTCTCCTGGTCTGCATCTTCCGACGAAATACCGCTCGGATGTGTGAGGTGACCTGACATTCCGGACGGCTGTGTCGTCGGAAGGTCGAGAAGCCCAGCAAACCAGGAGTTCGAACATGATCAGAATCGGCATCCTCCTCGGCAGTACCCGCCCCTCCCGCACAGGCCCACAAGTCGCGCAGTGGGTCCTGGACACCGCATCGCGACGCGACGACGCCGAATTCGAGCTGATCGATCTGCGTGATCACCCGCTACCGCATCTCGACGAGGCCACCCCGCCGATGTTCGGCCCGTCGGTGCACGCCCATACCCGTGCCTGGGCTGAGCGGATCGCGCCGTTCGACGGTTTCGTGATGGTGACCCCCGAGTACAACGGCGGCGTCCCCGGCGTGCTGAAGAACGCCATCGACCATCTGTGCGCCGAATGGACCGACAAGGCAGTGGGATTCGTCTCCTACGGGGTGAGCGGCGGCGCTCGTGCGGTCGCGCAGCTGCGGGTGGTGTGCAGCACGCTGAGCATGGCCGATGTGAGCCGCCCGGTGGAGATCTCGCTGCTCACCGATTTCGAGAACCACACCACTTTCACCCCGCGTGACCACCATGTCGCCGCCCTGGGCAAGACGCTCGATCAGCTGGTGGCATGGAGCACCGCGCTCGCGCCACTACGGGCGGGCACCGACCCCACCCTCGTCACCTCGAGAGGATCCCGATCATGACGGTACCCAGCTCGCCTTCGCACGCCGACCGCACCCACAGGGACGACGCCCCGCTCCGCCGCCAGATCGCGAAGGTGATCGACGGTCTGCGCGCCGGAGACCTCGAGGCCGTCCGACAGGCCTACACCGCCGATGTCGTCTCCTTCGATGTCGAGCCGCCACTCCAGCATGTCGGGATCACCGCGAAACTCGACAACTGGGCCCGGGTGTTCCAGGTCTTCGAGACGGTGACCTACGAAATCCGGGACCTGACATTCACCATGGGCGAGGACGTGGCGTTCGGGCACGCGTTCGCTCGCCTGCGCGGCACGCTCAGGACCGGGGCGGAAACGGACGGCATGTGGGTCCGTGTCACCTACGGGATGCGCAAGATCGACGACACCTGGTTGATCTCGCACGATCAGGTATCGGTGCCGCTCGATATCTCGACCGGTCATGGCATGGTCGACCTCGAGCCCTGAGCACACGCCTACGTCGCCATCCGCCGGGGATCGCGCCGGATGCGATCCCCGCTGGTGCTGATCGCCTGGATTGCCCCACCGGGCACCAGGACTGCGACGATGACTGTGGCGGCCTTCCGCCGTGTCGACGATCGCCTTCCCGGTGGATCCACCGGTTCGCCGAGGTCCACAGGAGCCGGCGTCGATTTCGTGCCACCGCCGGTGAGGCCCTGAATACACTCCGTCGGCGCTGCGGATTACGTATCGGGTCCATGGGGGCTTATCGCTGGCGCGGTCGTACGCGCCCGCTTGCCCGGAGCGGCGCGGCTGAATTGTCGAGTCGCTGCGAGCGAATCGAAGTTTCCCGGCCACGTCGACAGCCGCTTCGGGTCGGCGATGACCTGGCCTCGTCGAATCTCACCGACCAGGTCACGACCTGTGATCGCCGCAGCAGCGTACGCGCCGCTGAGCATCGAGCCGACAGTTCCCGGGCCCCATACCGTGCTGGTTCCGGCCAAAAATAGGCCACGGACGGGGGTTTCGGTCCCCGGACGCAGTGGTCCAGCCTGGTCGAGGCGAAGCGCAAGCCCAAAGGGTGCTCCTGCCGTATTTCCGACGAACCGAGTCTGGGTCGCAGGGCTTCCCAACTCGGCGAGCCGAACCCGCGACGACGCCCCCGGATAGGCTTGCTCCATCCGTTCGAGCATTCCGTCGAGCACGATCTTCTTGATCTCGTTGTAGCGGCGAGTATTGCGGTACTCGCCCGATTCGACGTCATAGCCGTCGAATCCCCACAGCCTCGGATCGGCCGGGGTGATCGTCTGCACCTCGATCGTGGCGTGCCCCTCGGGCGCGGCGGCATGGTCCGGGTCACGGCGTGACGAGGACTGCAGGTACATCGGCTGCTGCGCCGCCATCGCGTGTGCCCAAGCACGTCCGTCGCAGAATCCCTTGCCGTCGATAACACTCCGCGAAAAGCGGGTCAACGAAAGCAACGACGTGGCCACACCCCAGTCGGGGATCGCGAAATAATTGCTGTTGAGCTGGCTGTGGACGTCGAATTCGACACCGAAGAATCCATTGATCAACGGATGCGACATCGACCAGTGTTTGACACGTTCGCGATGAAGCCTGGGTAGGTGTTCGAGACCGACCAGCTCCTTGTAGGTTTTGATGATGTCGGCGTCGGAGACCACCGCAGCCGCGGCAATCTCCTCCCCACTCATCAGCCGCACCCCAGTAACCCGCCCGTTGTCCACCAAGATCTTCTCGACCGCGGCGTTGGTACGGATAGTGCCACCATGCGAGGTGATCACCTCAGCGAACCCAGCTGCCAGGACCTGTCCTCCACCGCGCGGGTAGTAGGCGCCTCCGCCGACATAGTCCTGGTAGAAGCCCGCCATTGCCGCCGTCGGCATGCTCAGTGAACTCGAGGCGAGCGCTCCGCATTGCACCGACAGCGCGAGTACGGCACGTGGCGAGAATCCGCACGAGGCCAGGGTGGCGGCATAGGGCATTGCGAGGAACGGCGCCGCCCAACCCGCCGCGGCAACCCACCGCGCCAGCGTCGCCGCCGGGCGATGCGGGCCACGACGATCCAGGCTGTCGGCGAGTCGGTGCATGATCGAGTGAAACCGGCGAACAGCCCTCTGCTCGTCGGGGAACGCTACAAGGAGCTCGGCGAGGAATGATTCCCAGCCGACCGGCACGTTGAGAGCAAAGTCCGGAGCGATAATGCGGTCGAATGCCGACTCTTCCAGCGGAAGCCATTGAATACGGTCGTCGAGTGCGAGTCCGTGGATCATCGCCGAAACGATGCCTCCTGGCCCGCAATCGCCGACATAGTGGACTCCGCAATCGAATTCCCAGCTGCCGCGACGTCGGAAGACGTGCGATGAGCCGCCGAGTACCGAGTATCGCTCGAGCAGAATCACTCGTTTACCTGCCGCTGAGAGATGGGCAGCCGCCGACAGTCCGCCAAGGCCCGCGCCGACGACTACAGCGTCGAACCCCTTTGGAGCGGCGCCGTTGTGCTGCGACATGGCAGTTCCTTTCCGGCATCCGCCCGTACGGCGTCAACCCAATCCGGTATTGATTCCGACATGTTTCTCGTTGGGGGCATACCACCCGGTCACGGTCCACGACTTCTTCGAACCACGCTGAAACCATCGCCAGTCGTGGCGCGGCATGATGCCCGTCCCGCGGATTATGGGACAGCGGAGTGTCGCCGATGGCGTCGCTAGCTGTCACCTGCGCCGGAGACGGTCTAGCCGGGCAGTACGTGGGTGCGGAAATCGGCGTCTTTGCCCGCGAGACCTCGTTCGACGAAAACTGCCATGAACCTGATTCCCGCGGATGCGGCGCGCCTCCGCACAAGCGGTATTCGGTAGATCTGATGAACGAAGCGCAATCCTGCCGCCATAGCGGCCACGATCGGCGTCAGCAGCTTGTGGCGCCGAAGCCCCAACTCCTCGGGGACCCGCAGGCCTCCGTACCGTGTAGAGGCGGGCAGCTTCAGCAGGTTCCAGCCGATGGCTTCATGAGCCTTCAACGGCAGCGCGCGAAACCCCGTTGTCTCGGACAGACCTCGGTAGTTCGCCGCAACAAGCGCCTTGCTCTGCGCGTCTGGCCGGTACAACAGCCCGAGGATGCGAGCGTCTATGTCGCGTTGTACATCGAGGGAACTTTGAATGCACTCCACCGGGGCACCTTGGAGCCGTGCAACCCACTGCCACATCCGCATCCAGGACTCGATTTCGCGCCGGCTCGTCGGTCCGGCAACCCACTGCGCGATCGCTGCGCGGTACCAACCGAACAGAAATACACCTGCACCGAGCGAGAGGGAACTGACCGGCACTCCGTCGAGCGTCCACTTGCCGCTTCTTTGCAGCCCAATCCGAACCATGGTGTGCATGAGTCGTACCCGAACCCACGTCTCCCACTGCTGACCGCCGGGTTTCATGCCCTCGACATCGAACGTCGAGATGAAGCCCCGGGCGGTTTCGAAAAGGCGCCGACTGTAGTCACCACCGTCGCGTAGTCGCCCGGTCGCGGCGAAAACCGCGGCCGTGTGGCTATCGAGGTAACTCCACGGCAGCGCGCCATGGAAGCCCAGGGCGAATCCGATCGGGTTGCGAGCAGCCCAGTCGACGCCATCCTGCAGTTCGTCGAAGTCCAGCCAGGACGGCACATACTCGACTTCAGCCAGGAAGTCGACCGCGCTTCGAATTCCCTGATCACGCAACGTACGAGCGTTGGCGATCAGATCTCCCTTCATCATGTTCCGCGCTCGCATATCCGCGATCAGCGCCTCGCCCAGAGGATCTCCCACGTGATCCCATGCTTCATAGTCGATTTCCTCGGCTGAAGCGATCACCTCCCGCGCCGGTATCAACGCCGCAGCAACAGCATCGGCGACTCGAGCGTCGAAGGATGTATGTCCCGTCGGCGGCTCGAACGACGATGACGAACGAACAAACTGGGGCGCCATTGCTTGCAACCTCCTGGGAATGACCATCTCCGGGCTCCCGGCGCCGTGCGCCGCCATAGAACCCTTCAGTGCTGTATGTGACACTGTCACATACAGCACTTGACACTGTCAAGTGGGCCGGTGGCCTCGACATCCGGATCCCCACGTCGCGGTAGCGGCGGCGCTCGGCGAGGGCATCCGTCAGCCCTGTTCAGAACCGGAGGCCGACAGGCTGTAGACACGTACCCATGAGCGACGCCACAGCTGACGTGCCCTCTGTGCAATCACTACACGACCGACTCCTCGTCGCCGCTGTCGCCGAGATCGACGATGTCGGCATCGACCGGGCCAGTTTGCGGTCGATCGCGCGTCGGGCAGAGGTGTCACATCAAGCACCAGGGCACCTGTTCAAGAACAAGACCGGCCTGCTCACGACGCTGGCGGTTCGAGTCATTCGATTGCTCGGCTCCCAGATGAGCGAAGCACGGTCGGCCGCGCACGCAGCGGGAACCAACGGCAAGGACCTCGTCGTGGCCATCGGCGCCGCCTACATACAGTTCGCGGTCAGCCGCCCGGCACTGTTCGCGTTGATCAGCCGCTCGGAAATGCTCGACCATACGATGATCGAACTTCGCGAGTCGCTCGATACCACGTGGCAGGTGCTCACCAGCGCCGTTCGCGACGCGCAAGCAGAGGGGTGGCGAAGCGATCAGCCCGTCGAAGATGTCGCGCTCATGTGTTGGTCAATCGTCCATGGTCTGGCCGCGATCCAGATCGGCCGGCTTCAGCCGACCGAACTACGTGATCATGACGCCGTCGAGTTGATCCACTCCGTGGCCGGCCTCCTCTAGCGAGCTGTCGAGCAGGAGAGAAGTCCTTGCCCTGTCGACCGGCCCACCTTGCGACACCAGGTCGATGGTCGACTGATGCTGCGACGTGGGCGGAACGCGCGCCCGGTACGCGTCTCAATCACGCGGCGGCACGGCGAAGGTCGAACTCGTGAGCGTCGTTCCGTCCCAGCGCTTACCGGTCAACGTCACCGCGACGTGGTTGCCGTCGTCGGTGATATCGAGCACTCCGTATTGCCCGCCGCCAGGGAAGACGCCGTGGCTGTACGGCCCACCCTTCACGCTTCCGGGACGGTCCAGAGCCGCCGCCTGCAGGATGGGAAATCCGCCGCCGCCCTGTGCCGAGTAGTCGGAGTTGGTGCCGTCGTCGATGGCCACCATGTGCGCGTCACCACCGACCATCACGAGGTTCCGCATGCCGGCCGTGGCAATCGCGTCGGCGATGTATCGACGTTCCTCCGGATGCCCAGGCCAGCCGTCGCCCCCCGGATTCGCGGCACCGATCCACGGCAAGGAATTCCCCCAGACGACAAGAGCATGTGTGCGACTCGAACGCACCAGCTCATCGACGAGCCAGGCCCGCTGTGCGGCACCCAGCACCGAATCGGACGTGGCACCCGATCGGTCGTCGGTCATGACGAACCGGACCCGCCCGATCGTGAAGGCCTGATTGATCGTCCCCTCCGGCGCGACGAAGGGGTAGTGGGGAACAACCGTGCCGAACGCAGTACGCGACGCTTCTCTGCCCGGCGAGTCCGCCCCGGCGTCATTGGGGCCGTAGTCGTGGTCGTCCCACACGTAGGCGACCGGACTGCCGCGATAGAACGCGGATTGGCCGGGGCTGGTCAGGACCCGGTCGTACGCGGCGAAGAACGGCCCGGGAACAGTGCTTTCGATATTCCCGTAGTGCAGATCGCCCAGAGCCAGGTGGAGCAGCCCGCGCTCGCGGGCCAACGCGTCGAAGACGGCGCCATCCGACCCGACCCTGGCACAGGAGCCCGCGGTGACGCGGAACGACAACGGCCCCACCGCCGGTGTGCGGAGGTGCCCGACGCCGCGGGTACCGTCCGGCTTCCCATCGACGACGACGGTATAGCTGTAGTCGGTGCCGGGGCGGAGCCCGTCGACCTCCATTCGCGCGATCCGATGCTCGCCCGCCGCGACAGCAGGGGACTCCACCACCGCTCCGTCCGCCGCGGTGAGCCGCGCGCTCGCGCGGCTGTGACCGTCGGCCAGCCGGGCATTGACCGTCACCCCGTCGCTGCGCAAGCCGCCCGACCACGACCACTCGACGCGATCCACGTCGAGTACGGGTGCTGAACTCGCCGGATGCGTAGGGCCGAAATAGATGGCGTACACCCGATTGGCGCCGACCCAGGTGCCGACGAGCAACAGCAACGTGACCACCGCCAGGATCACCAGCTCGAGCGCGGTACGCCGATGCTGCCAGCTCAGCCACAACAACACTGCGGGCACCATCGCGCCACCCGTGAGTAGCATCGCGTAGACCGGCTCGTACTCGATGGCGGCGAAGATCCCGAGGCAGCTGGCCGCGAGCGCGATCAGTACCGCGCCCACCGCCTCCCAGCGCCAGGAGATCAACGCACCGAGCGAAACCAGGGCGGCGAGAGTCAACTGCACCGGCGTTTCGATACGCGAACCGAAGACGAAGCCTTCGCCGTTCGACGGCACTCCGACGGTCATGGTCAACACGGCCAGGGTCAGCGCGGCAGCGGCCGCCGACAGGTGGGCGAGCACGCGGACCAGGCGAGCTCCGGAGATCGTCAACGGGATCACCCCGCGCGGGGAATGGTGCTGCTGCGGATGTGGCGACCACAGACAGCTCCGGCAGGCGACGTGCGCACGGGGCTGCTCGATCACCCACCGGGCTCCGAGGACCAGCGCCAGGCCGATACCGGCACCGCCGAGTACGTCGGTGGGCCAATGCAGTCCCTCGGCGACCCGATCGATCGCGGCGGCAGCGGCCGCCAGTCCCATCACCGTGGTGAGCAGGGAGATCACGCGGCGGCGATGCAGCAACGACGCGACTGCCAGCGGCACCAGACCGGCGATCAGGACAGCCTGGATGACATGGCCACTCGGGTAGGAATCCCACGCACCGGCCAACGCCCCGTCACCCGGGCGCGGGCGCTCGATCGCCGCCCGCAACGCGACACTGGCCAGCAATCCGAACCCCGTCGCGACCGCGTAGCCGACGGCGAGCGCCCGGCACCGTAGCGAGGCCAGCCCGACCAGAACCACCAGTACCAGCACGGTTCTCGTGTCGAATGCCGCAGCCGTGAACCGGGACCACAGGGGCGCGGACAATCCGTCGAACCACGCCGCGGCCGTGCGGTCGAAGCCGTCGACCACATACGGCGACGCGGCGACGACCAGCGACAGCAGAGCGGAGGCCGCGGTGGCCGCCATGAACCCGGCGCCGAGCTGCCACGGTGGGCGAGCGAGCCACTCGGCGCCGTCCACCGGCCGGGTGGTCAGCGGGGTGTTGGTCAGCACTCGCGTCAAACGAGAAGGTGGTGCCGGGTAGCGAACGAACACGACCACGGCGACTGCCGCATAGCAGGCGGCTGCCACCGCCACCGCGAGCGACAGGCTCAGCAACCAGGCGATATCGGCCACCCAGCCCGGCTGCTGGAAGAAGTTGGCGACCGATCCGATCGTCACGTACAGAGCCCCACCCGCGAGCGTCAAGGCGATCAGCAGATAGACCGGCCGCGGCCGCAGGCCACGAGCTGCGGCGGTATCGGGCTCGCCGGTGGCGGTCGCACTACGCGCGACCGCGTGCCCGGCGATGCTCGCTCGTTTGGCGCGCGAGGCGTCATCGCTGCTGCGCAGGAGCTCGCGCAATTCGCTGGCCAGCCAGAACAACAGTCCGACGCTCATGATGGCGGGGACGAAGATGTGCAACCGATCGACACCGAGCAACGCGGCGCGGGCGCGGTCACGGGGTGAGTAGGTCATGGCGTGGTTCCTTCGTCGAGGATCGTCACGGTCCCTGTGGTGCCGTCGACTTCCACGCGGCGTCCATCGAGCGCGCGTGCGGCGCCGGGGAGGTTGAACACGGCGGGCACGCCGAATTCGCGTGCCAGGATCGCGGCGTGTGACAGTGGACCGCCTTGCTCGATCACCATCGCGCCGCAGCGCATCAGCAGCGGTGCCCAAGAGGGGTCGGTGGTCGTCGCCAGGAGAATCTCGTCGTTGCCCAGCGGCTGATCCGGTCGGGTCAGCCGACGCGCGACACCGCGAAATCGACCGTTACCCGCGGCCCAACCCTGCAGCTGCGGTCCGGTCGTGGCCGTGGTGGGCGCGATTGTGCCGGGGTCGCCTCGGAAGTTCTGTGGCAGCGGCTCGAGCTGCTCTTGACGAAGCACCCGGCGCCGACGGCGATCGAGCACCGCGGGCACGGGCAGCCGCCTCGTGCGCGCGGCCGCCCGAAACTCACCGACGGTCAGCAATTCGATATCCGCCGCGCGGGTGAGGACACCGTCCCGCACCAGCCGTCGACCGAGTTCCAGATGCACCCGGCGGATCTCCCCGCCCAGCAACAGGATCGCGCTCTTGACTCGTTCGCGGCGCTCGAACTGTCCGCGCGCCTCATCGATGAGCCGTTCCACCTGGCGCAGGCGCAGCCAGCGGCCGATGTCGGACTTGGGGCGTCGCGGGCCCCTGTCGATCATCTCCATGACCGCCTCGATCGCGCTCGGCGCAGTTGCGCGCGGTGACCGGGTCGGCGGTTCCTGCCCGGACTCGGCCCAGGTCGGGCCGCAGGGGATCGCCATCGATGCTCGCGGACTGGGCACGATGACCGACCCGGGAACGGTCGACGTAGCCGCCAGTCGCGCCGCGTCCGCCGCCGAACCGAACCGCGCGAGCAGCAACCGAAGCCCTTCGTGAATGGCGCCCGCGTCCGCCGCGACCGTGATCTCGGCAGCCATGGCCCGGGTGGACAGATCGATCAGCGCAAGGTGGTAGCGCATCAGCTCGCTGTCGTCCAGCACCTCCGATCGGGGTGCGGTGCGGTCGATTTCCTGTGCGGCGTGGATCGCGACGTCGGCGTCGAATACGGCGCGGCGCCGGGCTCGCGCCGCGCGAGCTCGGTGCCGCAGCGCGGCGACGCGGGCGGCGAGCCCG
>NZ_JBCGFB010000165.1:0-10865 GCF_038752175.1 Nocardia sp. No.11
CGCGGCGGCGAGCGCGGGCAGGCCGCGGCCGCGCGTGGTCGTCCTGGTCCCCGGCGTGGTCACTGCGGATGCGGCCGCCGCCCGTGCCGCCGCCGAGGCGAAAACCGCCTTCTACGACAGCATTCCGTCGTATCGCCGGGTAATCGAGCTGTCCGGCGCGCGGCGGGCCGCCGAGCTGGTGGTGTACGGCGACGAGGAGATCGTCGCCGCGCGGGTGGCCGACTATTTCGCGGCGGGCGCGACCGAGATGGTGTTCTCGCAGACCGACCTGACCACGCCCGAGGACCAGCAGCGCACCTGGCGACTGCTCGGCGAGCTCAACCGGGCGCGCTGACCAACCGCGGCGGTGGCCGAATCGCCCCGGACAGCGGCCGGCTACAGGCCCATGCCGGTGGCGATGATCGTGCGCAGGACGTCGCTGGTGCCGCCCTGCAGGCGATCGATGCGGTGGTCGGCGTAGAGCCGGGCGATCGGGGAATCGGTGAGATAGCCCGCGCCGCCGTGCAATTGGAGGCACCGGTCGATCACCCGGCCCGCGGTCTCGGTGGCGAACAGTTTCGCCGACGCGGCGTGCGCGTCGCCGAGCTCGCCGCGATCGTGCGCCGCCAGCGCGCGATCGACGACCGCCTCGACGGCGTCGACCTCGGTCTGGCAGGCGGCCAGCTCGAATTTCGTGTTCTGGAAGGCCGACAGGGGCTGGGTGAAGGCGATGCGCTCGGCGGTGTGCTTGCGCGCGAAGCGGACCGCGGCCTTGGCCTGGGCGTAGGCGCCGACGGCGATGCCGAGACGCTCCCTGGGCAGTTGCCCGGCGAGATGGGCGACGGCCCGGTGCGGCGCGCCGAGCACGTCGGCCGCCGGCACCCGCACATCGGTGAAGGTGAGTTCGGCGGTGCCGCTGAGCTTGCGGCCCAGCGTGTCGAGCCTGCGCCCCACCCGGAACCCGGTCGCGGCGGTGTCGACGACCAGCAGCGACAGACCGTGCGCGGGGTCGTCGGGGCGGGGCGCCGCGGTGCGCGCGCAGACGATCACCCGGTCGGCGTGCACGCCACCGGCGACGTAGGTCTTCGATCCGTTCACCACGTAGGTGGACCCGTCGACCGACAGCGGCGCGGTGGTGCGCATGCCCGCGGGCTCGGAGCCGGTGCCCGGTTCGGCCACCGCCAGCGCGAACATGGTGTCGCCGGTGACGATGCCCGGCAACCACCGCGCCTGCTGCGCCGGTGTGGCCAGCGCGGTCACCAGCGGCAGACACCGGGTGACATGGACGCTCGCCCCGCCGAACGAGACCGCCGCCCTGGCGATCTCCTCCGCCAGCACGGTGCGGAAGCCGAACGAGGTACGCCCGGCCCCGCCGAACCGGACCGGCGCCTCCAGCCCGAAGACGCCGAGTTCGCCCAGCCGGTAATAGAACTCGCGCGGGACCTGGCCGTCGTCGTACCACTTGCCGAAGCTGGGCACGACCTCGGCGTCGATGAACGCGCGCATCGACGCCCGGAACGCGGCGTGCTCGGCATCGAGAACTGTCCTGTGCATACGGGATTCCTAACCGGCCTGCGAACGGCCACGAGCCGGCCCGCCCGAGCGTGGATCGGGCGGACCGGCGAAGCGGTGGGACGGACTACTTCGCGGGGGCGGGCACCGCGGGATCCTTGCAGTACGCGCCGAGCTCGGGCGGGCACGGCGCGGTGATCGTCGAGAAGTACTGGTAGGCCGAGAACAGCGCCAGCGGGCCGCCGACCGTGATCAGCCCGACCATGGTGCCGACCGCGCCGAGGGTGGCCGCCCCGAGCACACACCCGGCGACGGTCGCGCCGACCCACGGCACCAGCAGTACGATCACCGGGCTGGCGATGGTCGCCCCGGCCGCGCCACCCACCAGGCAGCCGACCCCGCCGCCGATCACCGCGCCGACGATCGCGGCCACCGCGCCACCGATGCCGACCCGCTGACTGAACGCGCCGAGGGCCGCCTGGTCACGCGGGGTGAACGACTCGGCCACCTGCTTGACCGCGGCGTCCGTGCTGACCAGCTCGGTCGCCGCGGCCACCGGCGTGGCGCCCTCGCGCGAGGGGGTCAGGGTGGCCTTGCCGCCGTCGATGGTGGCGGCGATCGGGAACAGCTTGTCGTCCATCCGGTAGGACAGCGGCAGCGCGGCGACCGGCACGTCGGCGCCGGTGGTGAGCACCAGCTGATCGCCGACGATCTGTAGCTTGCCGTCGGTGGTGGTGACGACGGCGGCGTCGCCCTGCCTGCTGACCTCGTAGTGCACATCGGTCTGTGGCGCCGGGTCGGCGTGGCCGGTGCCCGTGCCGACGCACAGGGCCAGCGCCGTCAGGGCGGCGGTCGCGAGGGTGGTGGACATCTTCATCGGTGATCCTCATCGATCGGGGGTGTACTTCGGGGGTGTCGCGGCGCACCGCGGAACGTTGGGGGGCTACTTTCCGGTGTCGATCAGGCCGTCGGTGAGCGACCAGTGGGTGCCCGCGAAGGTCTGGATGCCGACGGCTTCGAGCGGATAGCCGTCGCTCGCACCGGTTTTCATGCTGATGCCGGGCAGCAGCAGGTCCACGCCGACGTTGTCGAGGGAGCGCATCGCCTCGCGCAGGCCCTCGCGGGTCGGGCACGTCGCCGACTCGAACGTCTTGCGGAAGCTCTCGGCCATCGCCCAACCGGCCATCGCGTGCTGGTTCTCCGGGTCGGCGCCGGGCGCGTACTGGGCCAGCTTGGTCTTGTAGGTCTGCATGCCCGCGTCCTGGGTCCAGCGCGGGTCGGCCGGGTCCTTGAGGAAGGCGGCGCTGACCGCGCCCTGCACGTTCTCCAAGCCGACCGGCCGCAGGGTGGCCATGGTGTTCGACACCTGGGTGAGCACGTGCAGCGGATTCCAGTCGGTGTTGCGCACGTCGGCGGCCAGTGCCTGCGAGGCGAACTTCGGCGTCGAGAAGTTCAGCAGCACATCGGCTTTCGAGTTCGCCAGGTTGCGGACCTGCGGGTCGACGGTGGGGTCGGTGACCTCGAAGCTCTGCTGGGCGACCACCTTCACGCCGCTGCCCGCGACGCCCTCGGTGAACGCGGCGAGCAAATCCTTGCCGAAGTCGTCGTTCTGGTAGAGCACGGCCACGGTCGCGGTCGGGCGCTGGGTCTTGACGTACTGGGCGTAGGCCAATCCCTCGGTGCGGTAGCTGGGCTGCCAGCCGATCGTCCACGGGTGCTCGGCGTCGGCGCCGAACTTGGTCGCGCCGGTGGCCACGAACACCTGCGGTACCTTGCGCTGACCGAGGTAGTCCCACACCGCCGACGAGGTCGCGGTGCCCAGGGTCTGGAAGACCGCGAACACCTGATCCTGCTCGACCAGCCTGCGGGTCTCCTCGACCGTCTTGGGCGGCTGGTAGCCGTCGTCGCGCACCAGGTACTCGACCTTGCGTCCGGCGATCCCGCCCTGCTCGGCGTTGACGTAGTCGAAGTAGGCCTTGATGCCCTTGGGCACCTCGCTGTAGGCCGAGGCCGGGCCCGACAGCGGGTACACCCCGCCCAGCTTGAGGGTGGTGTCGGTGATGCCGACGGTCTGCTGGCCCCGGCAGTCGCCGACGGCGGTGGAGCCGGTCTCCTCGCCGCGGCCGCCGCACGCGGTGAGCGTCGCGAGCAGCGCCGCCGCCACCCCGAGGGCGTGGATCGCCTTAGTGCGCATGTGTTCTCCCTTTCCGAACCAGATGTCCGAGCCGTTGCGCCAGCCGGCCGGTGAGTCCGGCCAGGCCCGTGGGCGCGAGGTACATGACCGCGATGATCAGCAGTCCGAAGATGACGCCGGGCGCCGCCTGATTGACGTCCTGGGCGAAGCTGGGCACGAACATCACGAACAACCCGCCGAGCACCGGGCCCCAGGTGGTGCCGAGTCCGCCGACGACCAGGCCGGCCAGCAGCGTCACCGACAGGGTCAGCGCGAACGAGTCGGGGGAGACGAAGGCGATGACCCACGTGTAGACCGCGCCCGCGACTCCGGCGAGCAGGGCGCTCCAGGCGAAGGCGAGGGTCTTGTAGTGGGCCAGGTTCACCCCGAGCACCTCGGCGGCGATCTCGTTGTCGCGCACCGCGTGCAGCGCGCGGCCGACCCGTGAGCGCAGCATCCCGGCGACCAGCACGAAGGCGATCACGGTGGTCGCCAGCGCCAGGAAGTACAGCCACTGGTCCTCGGCCAGCCCGGTCCACGTGGGCGGCACCGGCTTGTCCACGGTCAGACCCATCGAGCCGCCGGTCAGGCCGTCGAACCGCTTGAGCAGCGGGACCAGGAAGATCGCGATCGCGAGGGTGACCAGCGCCAGATACAGTCCGCGCAGCCGCAGCGCGGGGATGCCGAGCGCGAAACCGAGGACGAAGGTCACCGCCGCCGCGAGCGGGACGGTCGCGAAATACGGCAGGTCCCAGCACTGCATCGCCACCGCGGCGGTGTAGGCGCCGACCGCGAAGAACGCGCCGTGCCCCAGCGAGATCTGGCCGGTGTGACCGACCAGCAGGTTCAACCCGAGCAGGGTGACCGCGTAGACCATGGCCATGGCCAGCTGGAAGGTGTGGAAAGGCACCAGCTGGAAGGGCGCCGCGCAGGCCAGTAGTACGACGGCCGCGGTGGCGATCAGTGGCCAACGGAGGCGGCTCACGACCGAAGTCGCCGGTGGCGCAACAGAAGTCGTCGGCTTCGATACGGTCTTCAGCTCGCTCATACCCGTTCCACCGCCGCGTGTCCGAACAGACCTTGCGGGCGCAGCAGGAGCACGCCCAGGATGATCACCAGTGGCACACCGATCTTGAGTTCGGTGCCGATCGCGTCGACATAGGCGCCGGTGAGGGTCTCGGCGACGCCGACGATCAGGCCGCCCGCCACCGCGCCGCCGGGGGAGTCGAAGCCGCCCAGCGTGGCCGCCGCGAAGGCGTAGATGAGAACGCCGCCCATCATGTTGGGTTCGAGGAACAGCAGCGGCGCCGACAGCACCCCGGAGACCGCACCGACCAGCGCCGCCAGCCCCCAGCCGAGCGCGAGCACGGTGCCGACCCGGATGCCGACCAGCCGGGTAGACTGCGGATGACAGGCCACCGCGCGCATGGCCAGGCCGATCCCGGTGAAGCGGAACAGCAGGTACAGCAGTCCCATCACCACCGCGACGACGGCGAGAATGCCGAGGCTGCCGTACCCGACGCTGACACCGGCGGTGCGCAGCGCACCGTCCGGGAACGGATTCGGGAACGACTTCACCTGGTAGGACCAGATCCAGCCCGCCACCGCGTGCACGGTGAAGAACAGGCCGACCGTGACGATCACCAGGGTGATCTCGGGCGCGCCCTCGACCGGACGGATGACCATCCGTTCGATGAGCATGCCCGCGACGAAGGAGATGGCCAGGGTCAGCGGCAGCGCCGCCCAGAAGGGCATGGTCTGGCTCAGTTGCCAGGCCAGGAACGCCGAGAACATGGCCAGCTCGCCCTGGGCGAAGTTGACGATTCCGGTGAACCGGTAGATGAGCACGAGTGCCAGGGCGAGACCGGCGTAGATCGCGCCCGCCGAGAGTCCCTCGACGAGCTGCTGGACGAAGTCGGTCACGGCCGCACCCGGATTCCGAGGTAGGAGCGGGTGACCTGGTCATCGGCCCTGATCTCGGCGGCCGTGCCGGACAACACGATGCGCCCGGACTCGAGCACATGGGCCCGATGGGCGATGCCGAGGGCCAGATGAGCGTTCTGCTCGACGACGATCACGGTGGTGCGTTCCTCTTCGTTGATGGTGTGCACGATCCCGAACAGCTCCTGGGTGACCAGCGGGGACAACCCGAGCGAGGGCTCGTCGAGCAGCAGCACGCGCGGCCGCAGCATCAGCGCCCGGCCGATGGCGAGCATCTGCTGCTGGCCGCCGGACAGCCCGCCCGCCGGCTCGCGCCGCTTGTCGCGCAGGATCGGGAAGTAGTCGTAGATGCGGCGCAGGTCGGCCTCGGTGCCCGCGCGATCGCGGCGGGTGTAGGCGCCCAGACGCAGGTTCTCCTCGACCGTCAGCGGCGCGAAGGTGCCGCGGCCCTCGGGCACGTGGGCGACGCCGAGCCGGGCCATCGCCTCCGGGGCGCGCCCGGTCACCTCGGTGCCGTCCAGGCGCAGGGTGCCGCGCACCTTGACCATCCCGCACAGGGCCCGCAGCAGCGTCGTCTTGCCCGCGCCGTTGGGCCCGAGGATCGCGCACACCGCGCCCTGCGGAACCGAGAAGCTCACGCCGTGCAGGACTTTCGCCGCACCGTAACCGGCGTGCAGGTCGGTGACAGAAAGAAACTCGCTCGTGCCGGATCCCTTCGGCATGCTCGGGCGGCCTCCGTGGTCACGCTCGGATGCCGCCTCCGGCCGCTGACCGCTCATGCCGCCACGCCCAGATAGGCGCGGATGACGGCCGGATCCCGTTGCACCGCTTCGGGTTCGCCCTCGGCGATGACCTGACCGAACTCCAGGCACACCACCCGATCGCAGGTGCCCATGACGAACCCCATGTGGTGTTCGACCACGACGACGGTCAGGCCGAGATCGGCTTGCAGGGCGCGCAAGCGCTCGGCGAACTCGTCGACCTCGCCGTGGCTCAGACCGTTGACCGGCTCGTCCAGCAGCAACAGCCGGGGCCGGACCGCGAGCGCCCTGGCCAGTTCGATGCGCTTGAGGGTGCCGAACGGCAGGCCCGCCGCCGGATGGTCGGCCACCGCGGTCAGCTCGAGGCGGTCGAGCAGATCGTCGGCTTCGGCGCGCAGCACCCGTTCCTCGCGACGGACCCTCGGCAGCCGTAAGCCCGCGGAGACGAAACCGGCGCGGGCGCGATGATGCGCGCCGACCAGGACGTTGTCGCGGACCGAGAGCCTGGGGAACAGGCCCAGGTTCTGGAAGGTCCGGGCGATCCCGAGTCCGGCCAGCGCGTCCGGCCGGACCGTGGCCAGGTCGGTCTCGCGGTAGCGCAGGGTGCCCGACGTCGGCCGGTGGCGCCGGGTCAGACAGTTGAACAGGGTGGTCTTGCCCGCGCCGTTCGGTCCGATCAGGCCGACCATCTCCCCGGGAGCGACCGCGAACCCGACCTCCCGCAGCGCGGTGATGCCGCCGAAGCGCACCGTCAGGTTGGTTATCTCGAGCATGCGACGAACAGTAAGTTCGCAGGTCACGAGCCACATCGGACGTTGCGGACCAATTTCGGCGCACGCTCTCGTCCGCTGCGGACAGGGCGCCCGGCGGTTGACACCGGTAAATCGGACATGCAAACTCCCCGGACATGTCGGCTGGATCACATCTGCTCACCGCGTCGAACTCGGATCCGGTGCACGCCGAGCGCGCGCGGATCGTCGGATGCGCCTACGACCACGCCGACGACATCGCCGACGACGTGATGGCCAAGCTGCGCACCGAGCTGCCCGGCTACGGCACCGCCGACCCCGGCTTCCTCGCCGACGTGCACGACCAGCTGGCCCGGCTGAGCCGCACCGGGCTCGGCGCGCTGCTCGAACGCAAGCGGGTCACCCCGGCCGATGTCACCTACGCCCGGCAGGCCGCCGCCCGGCGGGCGCGCTCGGGCCTGCCGCTGGTCGACTACATCGCCGCGTTCCGGCTGGGACAGCGCGCCATCTGGAAATCGCTGCTCGCCCACGCCGGCGACACCGAGGCAGGCCGCGAGGCCGTGCTCTCGCTGGCCGGTCCGCTGGCCCGCTACACCGACCTGATCAGCACCCAGGCCACCGACGCCTACCTGGAGTTCCAGCAGTACGTGGCCGCCGAGTCCGGCCGCGACAGCCAGGCGCTGATGGACACGCTGCTCGACGGCACCCTGCCCGCGGGCGGCCCGCATCTGTCGGTGGCCACCGCGCACGGGATCGGCGCGGACCGCACCACCCCGCTGGTCGTGGTGACCGCCGTGGTGCTGGATGGCTCTGCGCGCGCCGATTCCGCCGACGGGCTCGGGGAGACAAGGCAATTGGTGTCCGCGGCCGCCGCGCGGGTCGGGGTCAACGGGTTGCGCACACTGTCGGTGGTGCGCGGCGGCGAGATCGTCGCGATTCCCGCGCTCGGGCGCGACGGTTCGGCCGAGCAGCTGTGCCAACGACTGCGCGCGATGCGCGAGGACCTCGCCGCCGAGGGCATCGCGCTGGCGGTCGGGGTGAGCACCGCGGTCACCGAGGTCGCCCAGATCCCGCGTGCCTACCGGCAGGCCCAGGCCGCGCTCGCGCTGCTGCCCGAGGACGGCGGCGTGCTCGCGCTCCCGCAGCTGACGCCGTTCCGGTACCTGCTGCTGCGCGCCGACGACACCACCCGCCAGCTGGTCGACCCGCGCATCGGCGCCGCGCTGGCCGACGACCGCGCCCGCGGCGGCTCGCTGGCCGAGACCATCCGCGCCTTCGCCGCCGCCGACATGAACCTGCGCGAAGCCGCCGACACGCTGCGCATCCACCTCAACACCGCCAAGTACCGGCTCGGGCGGATCCAGGAGCTGACCGGCCGCAATGTGCGCAGCGTCAACGACCTGGTGGAACTGCTGGTGGCGATCGAGCTGCAGACCGGGCAGTCGGCGCGTTCCGGTACGGCTGTTATAAACGAGGCATGAGCCTCGATCCCGCCATCGCCGCACGCCTCAAGCGCAACGACGCGGGTCTGGTCGCCGCCGTCGCCCAGGAGAAGTCGACCGGTGACGTGCTGATGATGGCCTGGATGGACGACGAGGCGCTGGCCAGGACCATCGCGACCCGCAAGGGCACCTACTACTCGCGGTCGCGCCAGCAGTACTGGGTCAAGGGCGAGACCTCGGGCCACACCCAGTACGTGCACGAGGTGCGGCTCGACTGCGACGGCGACACGATCCTGCTGATCGTCGACCAGGAGGGCGCGGCCTGTCACACCGGCACGCACACCTGCTTCGACACCGACGTGCTGCTGGCTGCCGACTAGTCGCCGTCCTCGGCCAGGACACTGTTCAGCCGCGTCGACAGGGTTTCCCCGAGCTCGGCCAGCTGGGCGGTCTGCTCGGCGTCGAGTCCGTCGAGCACCAGCCGGCGCACGGCCTCGACGTAGCCCGGCGTGGCCGCGAGCACCTTCGCGAATCCGGCGTCGGTGAGCACCGCGTGCACCCCGCGCCTGCCCGCGGTGGAGTCGCGCCGGGCCCAGCCCAGCCGCTCCAGCTTCGACACCACATGCGACAGTCGCGATAGCGACGCATTTGCTTTGTGGGCGAGATCACTCAGCTGCAGGCGATGGCCCGCTTCCTCGGAGAGCAGGCTCAACACCCGGAACTCGAAATGGGTCAGCCCGGCCTCGCGCTGCAGTCGCGTATCGAGCGCACCCGGGATCCGGGCCATGAGCGCCACGATCGCCTGCCAGGCACGCTGTTCGACGGGGTCGAGCCACTGGGTCATCGCCGGCACTGTCTCGCGGCCGAACGACAGGGCGGGTGTACTGGGGCACGCACCGAACCGAGTTTGCCACGACGTCGCTGTGGCGTCCGCGAGTTGGCCGCGGTCGTGAGGTCACTCACAGCATCGCCGACCTCGTATCGCGAAAAGCCCGTCGCCCCAGCCGCTGTCGGGCCCGCGCGCACCGATGGTGCGGCCGGACCCGGCGCGGAGCGTCCGCTCAGTCGGCGTGGCGCGCGTGCAGCAGCGCGAACCCCAGCGGCAGCTCGTCGTGCCCGATCAGCTCGAGCCCGGCCGACTTCAGTACCGCGCGATAGTGGGTGACGGTGCGTTCGCGCCCGCCGACATTGCACAGCATGTGCAGGTCCCAGGCGGGCGCGAGGGACCGGGACCCGTCCTCGGGCAGCAGCCGTTCCACGATGTAGAGCCGGGCGTGCTCGGACATCGCCGCGGCGCACCCGCGCAGGATCGCGCGGCAGTCCGCGTCGTCCCAGTCGTGCAGGACCCGCGACAACAGATAGATGTCACCGCCGGTCGGCACCTCGGCGGTGAAGAAGTCCCCGCCCACCAATTCGCAGCGCGACAGGCAGCCCGCCGCCGCCAAGGTCGTCCGCGCGCGCGGCAGGGTGGACTCGCGCTCGAACAGGATGCCGCGCAGCTGTGGGTTCGCCGCGACCACGCGTGCCAGCAATTCGCCGGTGCCGCCGCCGACGTCGACCACCGTGCGCGCGGTGGCGGTCCCGACGAGCCCGGCGACCTGGCCGAAGATCGACGCGCTCGCCGCCATGGCCCGATCGAACAGGCTCGCACGCTCCGGGTCGGCCCGGAAATACTCGAAATGGTGCCTGCCGAAGTGGTGGTCGAAGGCCGTCCGGCCGGTCCGCACGGCGTAGCCGAGTTCGCCGAACGACTCGTAGAACGCGCCGCCATAGAGACACGCCAGCGGATGCAGCGACGGCTGGGCGCCGGCGGCGAGCAGCCTGCCGGTCTCGGTGAGCGTGTAGCCCGCGCCGAGCGGCTCGACGATCTCGAGCTGGGCCAGGTAGCGCAACAGCCGGGTGAGCGCGTCGAAGTCGGTCCCGGTCGCGGCGGCGAGCTCGCCGAGCGGTCCGCCCGGCGTCTCGGCGAGCCGGTCGGCGATGCCGGACCCGGCGGTGACGGCCAGCGCCTGGGTCGCCCAGGCACCGGTGAGCAACCCGAGCAGCCGCGTCGCGGGATCGGCGGATTCGCTCGTGTGCCGGGCGAGTTCGCGGGGATGCGCACCGGCGACATACAGCTCCACCCGCCGGTCGGTCCGCGCGCCCGGCCTGCGGAAATAGAAGCTGGTGGCGTCCTCGCGGTCGTTGTAGCCACCGTGGTCGGGGCGCAGCCCGCCCGGCCCGGTGAGCAGCGCGCGCAGCCCGGCCAGGGTCAGGGGGTCGACGGGCCCGGTGGCCAGCGCGATGTGGGCCTCGTGCGCCTCGGCGC
>NZ_JBCGFB010000166.1:0-10699 GCF_038752175.1 Nocardia sp. No.11
GCCCCGGCTGCGGCGGGATGTGCGCCATCGGCAGCCCGGGCGCCGCCGCGGGCGCGGCCTGGCCGTCCGGCGTCGGATGCCGCACCTCGGACAGGTCCGGCATGTCCTTGACCAGCTCGGGACGGGCGATGCTGCGGGTCGGTCCGTCGATACCGACGGACTTCACCATCGCCGCTTCCTTGCGGGCCGCCTTGGCCGCCAAGTCAGCGGTGGTCCTGGCATTGGATGCGCCGCTGCCCTTCAGCCCACCGGACGAGGGGCCCGCACCGCCAGAGGACGGACGCCCCTGGCTCGGGGCCTCACCGGGCCGGTAGAGGTTCGACTGCGGCTCGCGCTGCGGCAGCTGCGCCCACCCGTCCTGGTAGGGCGACTTGCCCTTTCCGTTGCCGGCGGGCGGGGTGGGTTCGTTGCCCATCCGCACGGTCGACTGGTCGAACGATTCGCCCCCGGCGGCACCGGATTCCGGCGCTGCCGCGCCCTCGGCCGGACCGCCCTGGCGTGGGATCGGCCGCGGCTGGATCGGAGACGAGGCAATCCGCTCGGTGACGCCGTTGGTCTGGTTCCGATCGTCGTTCGACTGATTCGGTGTGGTCAATG
The DNA here is from genome assembly GCF_038752175.1 of Nocardia sp. No.11. Classification (NCBI taxonomy): domain Bacteria; kingdom Bacillati; phylum Actinomycetota; class Actinomycetes; order Mycobacteriales; family Nocardiaceae; genus Nocardia; species Nocardia sp. No.11. The sequence goes on from NZ_JBCGFB010000166.1 coordinate 598, forward strand.
GAATCCTCAGATCCGTTCGTTGCCGCCGCTGGTTGGGTTACTGCTCCGAAGCCGCGTCGCCGGTGAGCTGATCGGGATCGGGCTCGTCGGCGTTGCGCGCGATCGCTAGCAAGGTATCGCCATCCGCGAGGTTCATCAATCGCACGCCCTTGGTCTGGCGTCCAGCTTTCCGAACTTGCTTGGCTGCGGTGCGGATGACGCCACCACTGGAAGTGATCGCGTACAACTCGTCCTCGTCGTCGACGATGAGCGCACCGACCAGGCTGCCACGTTTCGGGTCGTACTGAATTGTCAATACGCCTTTTCCGCCACGACCCTGCGCGGTGTACTCCTCGATCGCCGTACGTTTGGCATACCCACCCGCGGTGGCCACCAAAAGGTAGGTGTCCTCGCGGACCACATTGAGCGAGAGCAATTCGTCGTCGGCGTTGAACCGCATGCCCTGCACACCGGAAGTGGCGCGGCCCATCGGACGCAGCGCCTCGTCGGTGGCGGAGAAGCGGATCGACTGACCGTGCGCCGAGACCAGCAGCAGATCGTCGTCGGCCGAGCACAGCACGGCGCCGACCAGCTCGTCGTCGTCGCGCAGGTTCACCGCGACGATGCCGCCGGACCGGTTGGAGTCGAAGTCGGTGAGCTTGGACTTCTTCACCAGGCCGGCGCGCGTGGCGAGCACCAGGTACGGCGCGTCCTCGTAGGTCTTGAGCTGGATGATCTGGGCGATCTTCTCGTCCGGCTGGAACGCCAGCAGGTTCGCCACGTGCTGACCACGCGCGGTCCGGTTGGCCTCGGGCAGCTCGTAGGCCTTGGCCCGGTAGACCCGGCCCTTGTTCGTGAAGAACAGCAGCCAGTCGTGGGTGGACGACACGAAGAAGTGCTTGACGATGTCGTCCTGCTTGAGGCCTGCGCCCTGCACGCCCTTGCCGCCGCGCTTCTGCGAGCGGTACAGGTCGGTCTTGGTGCGCTTGGCGTAGCCGGTCTCGGTGATCGTGACGACCACGTCCTCGCGGGCGATCAGGTCCTCGTCGGCGACGTCACCGTCGTTGGCGATGATCCTGGTCCGACGGTCGTCGCCGTACTTCTCGACGATCTCCGACAGCTCGTCGCGCACGATCGCGCGCTGGCGCTCCGGCTTCTCCAGGATGTCCTTGTAGTCGGCGATCTCGAGCTCGATCTTGGCCAGATCGTCGACGATCCGCTGCCGCTCCAGGGCGGACAGGCGGCGCAGCTGCATGTCCAGGATCGCGGTGGCCTGGATGTCGTCGATCTCGAGCAGCTGCATCAGGCCGGTGCGCGCGGTGTCGGTGTTGGCCGAGCGGCGGATCAGCGCGATGACCTCGTCGAGCAGGTCGAGCGCCTTGACCAGGCCGCGCAGGATGTGGGCCCGCTCCTCGGCCTTGCGCAGCAGGTAGCGGGTACGCCGGACGATGACTTCCAACTGGTGGTCGACGTAGTACCGGATCATCTGATCCAGGCGCAGCGTGCGCGGCACGCCGTCGACGATCGAGAGCATGTTCGCGCCGAAGCTGGTCTGCAGCTGGGTGTGCTTGTACAGGTTGTTCAGCACGACCTTGGCGACCGCGTCGCGCTTGACCGTCACCACGATGCGCATGCCCACACGGTCGGAGGACTCGTCGTGGATATCGGAGATACCCGCGATCTTGCCGTCCTTGACCTGCTCGGCGATCGAGTTGATGAAGTTGTCGGTGTTGACCTGGTACGGCAGCTCGGTGATGACGATCTGGGTCTGCCCGCGGCTGCCCTCCTCGATCTCCACCACACCGCGCATGCGGATCGAGCCGCGGCCGGTGGTGTAGGCGTCGTGGATGCCCTGGCCGCCGACGATCAGGCCGTGGGTCGGGAAGTCCGGGCCCTTGACCCGTTCCATGCACGCGGCGAGGGTGGTCTCCTCGTCGGCGTCGTAGTTCTCCAGCGCCCAGTAGATGGCCTCGGCCAGCTCGTTGAGGTTGTGCGGCGGGATGTTGGTCGCCATGCCGACCGCGATGCCGTTGCTGCCGTTCATCAGCAGCGCGGGCACGCGCGCGGGCAGCACGGTCGGCTCCTGCGAGCGACCGTCGTAGTTGGGGACGAAATCGACGGTCTCGCTGTCGATGTCGCGCAGCATCTCCATCGCGAGCGGCGTCAGGCGGCACTCGGTGTAACGCATGGCGGCCGCGCCGTCGTTGCCGCGGGAACCGAAGTTGCCCTGGCCGTCGACCAGCGGGTAGCGCAGCGACCAGGGCTGCGCCATGCGCACGAGGGTGTCGTAGATCGACGCGTCGCCGTGCGGGTGGTAGTTACCCATGGTCTCGGCGACCGGACGGGCCGACTTCACATAGCCGCGGTCGGGGCGGTAGCCGTTGTCGTACATCGCGTAGAGCACGCGCCGATGCACGGGCTTGAGGCCGTCGCGCACGTCGGGCAGCGCGCGGCCCACGATCACGCTCATCGCGTAATCGATGTAGCTGCTCTGCATTTCGTTCTGGATGTCGACCGGTTCGATCCGGTCGCCCGCACCACCGGAGGGCGGCAGCGTGGTCTCAGTCATCAAATCTCCTTCGAGGGCCTGACATGCTTCACGGGCGCGCGCTTACGGCGCAGCACCGGTTACACGTCCAGGAAGCGGACGTCCTTGGCATTGCGGGTGATGAAGCTGCGACGTGCCTCCACGTCTTCGCCCATGAGCACGGAGAACAGCTCGTCGGCCGCGGCCGCGTCGTCGAGCGTCACCTGACGAAGCACCCGCACCGACGGATCCATGGTGGTTTCCCACAGCTCCTTGGCATTCATCTCGCCCAGACCCTTGTAACGCTGGACGCCGTCGTCCTTGTTGATCTTCTTGCCCGCGGCCAGACCGGCTTCGAGCAGCGCGTCGCGCTCGCGGTCGGAGTAGGCGAACTCCGGGTCGGTGCGCATCCACTTGAGCTTGTACAGCGGCGGCTGGGCCAGGAACACGTGCCCGTGCTCGACCAGCGGGCGCATGAACCGGAACAGCAGCGTGAGCAACAGGGTCGCGATGTGCTGGCCGTCGACGTCGGCGTCGGCCATCAGGATGATCTTGTTGTAGCGCAGCTTCGCGATATCGAACTCGTCGTGGATGCCGGTGCCGAACGCGGTGATGATCGACTGGACCTCGTTGTTCTTGAGGACGCGGTCGATGCGGGCCTTCTCGACGTTGATGATCTTGCCGCGCAGCGGCAGGATCGCCTGGTACATCGAGTCGCGGCCGGACTTGGCCGAGCCGCCGGCGGAGTCACCCTCGACGATGTAGATCTCGCACTTGCTCGGATCCTTGGAGCGGCAGTCGGCCAGCTTGCCGGGCAGGCCGCCCAGGTCGGTGGCCGACTTGCGGCGCACCAGCTCACGCGCCTTGCGCGCGGCCACGCGGGCCTGCGCCGAGGACACCGCCTTCTGCACGATGGTCTTCGCGTCGGCCGGGTTGGCCTCGAACCAGTGCGTCAGGTGCTCGTTACAGGCGCGCTGCACGAACGACTTGACCTCGGTGTTGCCCAGCTTGGTCTTGGTCTGGCCCTCGAACTGCGGCTCGCCGACCTTGACGCTCACGATGGCGGCCAGGCCCTCGCGGATGTCGTCACCGGTGAGGTTGCCGTCCTTCTCCTTGAGGAGCTTCTTCTCCTTGGCGTACTTGTTGACCACCGTGGTCAGCGCCGCGCGGAAGCCCTCTTCGTGGGTGCCGCCCTCATGGGTGTTGATCGTGTTGGCGAAGGTGTGGACCGACTCGGAGTAGCCCGAGTTCCACTGCATCGCGACCTCGAGCTCGTGGCCGGTGCCTTTGCCGGTGAAGCCGACCACCGAGTTGTGGATGGCCTGCTTGGTGCGGTTGATGTGGCGGACGAAGTCCACCAGGCCGCCCGGGTAGTGGTAGGTGCGGGTCTTGACCTTGTGCTCGACCGGCTTCTCGACGCCTTCCTCGGCGTGCTTGGGCGCCTCGGCGGTATCGCTGACGACCTCGTCGGTGACGTCGGACTCGCTCACGCGCTGGTCGGTGAGGGTGATGGTCAGGCCCTTGTTGAGGAACGCCATCTCCTGCAGGCGGCGCGCGACCGTCTCGAAGTTGTAGGTGGTGGTCTCGAAGATCTCCGGGTCGGCCCAGAATCGGATCGTCGTACCGGTGCGCTTGGTCGGCTCACCCTGGATGAGCTTGCCCGGCTTGGCGTCCTTGTAGGTCTGGGCCCAGTGGTAGCCGTCGGTGTCGATCTCGGCTTCCAGCTTGGACGACAGGGCGTTGACCACCGAGATGCCGACACCGTGCAGACCACCGGAGACGGCGTAGGAGTCGGAGTCGAACTTGCCGCCGGCGTGCAGCTGCGTCATGACGACCTCGACGGTCGGAATGCCCTGCGCGTGCATGGCGGTGGGGATACCGCGGCCGTCGTCGATGACCTCGACACCGCCGTCCTCCAGCAGCGTGACGTCGACCCGCGTCGCGTAGCCGGCCATCGCCTCGTCGACCGAGTTGTCCACAACCTCCCAGATGAGGTGGTGGAGGCCGCGTTCACCGGTGGAACCGATGTACATGCCAGGGCGCTTGCGCACCGCTTCGAGGCCTTCGAGGACTGTGATGGAGGAGGCACCGTAGCCCTGCTTGTTGCCCGATGCGTTGGAGTCGTTGGCAGCCACTTGTCGGTAGCTCTCCTTACTTGCTGATCCCTGTCGCAGCGATCGGGCAGCACGCGGACTGCACAGCACGCGTCGAGGGTTCGCCGCTGGTTACGTCACCATCCTACTGGTAAGCCCAACTTACAGTGCACCTACGACACCCCTGACGCCGCCGTGAATGCAAGAAATCGGTCTACGGTGACAAGATTCCGCCTTCCGGAGATTTCCGCCCGGCAGAACTGGCGTGAGACTTGCGTTCGGCGGTTCCACGTGAAACGCGATCGACCGCCCCCGAGGCCGCTCCGAGTTATCCACAGGTTTTGTCCACATGTACAAAACTCGGGGCCCGAGAGCGTTGCGGCCACAAGGCAACTCGCCCCGGTCACCGCCCGGCTATCCGTAGGTGTCGCGTGGCCCGCGGCCCTTGATGTGTCGTTCGCCCTTGCGCCAGCTCGGCGCGGCGGGCCCGGTGATCCGCAGCGAGGTGACCACGCCCTGGCCGACCGCGGCATTGATCTTGGCCAGGATCTGGCCCTGCAACATGCGCAGCTGGGTGGCCCACGCGGTGGACTCGGCGGCGATCTTGAGCACGCCGCCCTCCAGCGTCACCGGGGTGGCATGCGAGGCGATATCCTCCCCGACCACGCTGGTCCACCGGCCGAACACCATGCCCTCGGCCACCTTGCCCGACCAGCCACGACTCTTCGCGATCGACCCGGTCAGGGCCGACAACAGCTGGGGATCACGGGGGTCGGGACCTGCGCCGGACCAGCCGGTGCGCCTGCGTCCACCCGCGCGCAGCTTGCGGACCGGGGATGCGCGGCCCTGGCCGACCGACTTGCCGCTGGCCTTGGCAGCGGCCCTGGCCTCCTCCAGCGCGCGCCGGGCCAGATCGATCCCGCGCAGCTCCGGTTCGGGCTCTTCGCTCACCTTGGTTCCTTCCGGTGTCGAGGCTGGCCGAGTGCGGGCTGAGTCTACGCCGGAGCGCCGACAGCGCCGTCCAGGCCGATCCGGCATATGTCCAGCATGTTGCCGGTTTTCCACAGGCTGCTGTTGATAACTATCGCTATCTGTGCATATCTTCCGGTTGTTCGGCCACCTCGGTGACGATTCGTGAGGTACGCCGATCGGCTTCGCCGGTCGTTTGCACCCGCAGCGGTTCGGCTGCCAGCTCGGCCGGCACGTCCTCGGCCACCGCCGCGGTGATGAGCACCTGCTCCGCGCCGGCGGCCACCTCGGCCAGCGCGGTCCGCCTGCGCCGATCCAGTTCGGCGAACACGTCGTCGAGCAGCAGCACCGGCTCGGTGCCCGCGCTGCGCAGCAGTTCGAACGAGGCCAGCCGCAGCGCCAGCGCGAACGACCAGGACTCACCGTGACTGGCGAAGCCCTTCGCGGGCGAGCTGCCGAGAAGCAGCTCGAGGTCGTCGCGGTGCGGGCCGACCAGGCACACCCCGCGCTCGAGTTCCCGGCTCCTGGCGGCGGCCAGCTCGCGCAGCACGATCTCGTGCAGGTGCGCCACGTCGTCGGCCCCCGGCTCGCGCGCCGGATCGAGGAGTTCGGGCGGCAGATATCCCGAGCGATAAGCGATTGCCGCGGGCCGTGATTCGGGCGCGATCGATCGATATGCCTGTGCCAGATACGGATACAGGTCGTGGACCAGGCGCAATCGCTGGGCCAGCAGCACCGAGGCGTGCTCGGCCAGATGCCCGTCCCACACGTCGAGGGTGCTCAGATCGGCGCGGGAACGGACATGGCGCCCAGCGGTTTTCAACAGCGCCGAGCGCTGGCGCAGCACCTTGTCGTAGTCGGCGCGCACGCCGGCCAGCCTGGGCAGGCGGGCTGTGCACAACTCGTCGAGGAACCGTCGGCGCTCCCCCGGATCGCCGCGCACCAGCGACAGATCCTCCGGCGCGAACAGCACGGTCTGCAGAATCCCGAGGATCTCCCTGGACCGGCGCACCGGCGACCGGTTGATCTGGGCCCGGTTGGCGCTGCCCTGCTTGAGCTCCACATCGACGCGCAATTCGCGGCCCGTGTTCACCACGGTCGCCCCGATCCGGGCCTGGGTCGCCCCCATCCGGATCAGCGGCGCGTCGGCGGAGACCCGATGCGACCCCAGCGTCGCCAGATAACCGATCGCCTCGAGCAGATTGGTCTTGCCGTTGCCATTGGCCCCCAACAGCACCGTGCGCCCTGGGGACAACTCGAGCTCGGCGTGTTCCCACGACCGGAAATCACGGACCGACAGCGCACGAATGAACATGCCGGATTACGCGGGCGGGCCGGCTCAGCCGGGCAGCCGGACCGGCATCAGCAGGTAGATGTACTGGCTCTCCAGCGCCGCGAACGCACCCGACTCGAGCACCTTGGGCTCCTCGTCGGAGGCGGGCAGCAGCACGGCGGGACGGCTCGGGGTGGTGAACCCGAAGGTGACCCGCTCCGCGTGCAGCGCCGACAGTCCCTCGGTCAGGTAGCCGGGGTTGAAGGCGATGGTCAGCGGCTCACCGCGGAAATCGGCCTCCAGCCATTCCTCGGCGCGGCCCGCGTCGTCCCCACCCGCCGACAGCAGCACGCCGTCGGTGGAGAACTCCAGACGCACCTGGGCGCCGCGCTCGGCCACCAGGGCGACGCGCTTGATCGCCTCGGACAGCGCCGCGACGGGCAGCGTGGCGATGGAGGTGTGCTCCTTGGGGAGCAACTGGCGGAACTTGGGGAATTCCGCGTCGAGCAGGCGGGTGGTGGTGCGCCGGCCCGCGTTGACGATGCCGAGCAGGCCGTCGGCCCCGCCACCGCTGCCCAGCGACAGCTGCACGGGCGCGTCGGCGGCACCGAGGGTCTTGGCGGCTTCGGACAGCGTGCGCGCCGGGATGAGCACGGCGGTCTCGATGTCGGAGCGGGTGGGCTGCCACTGCAGGTGCCGCACGGCCAGGCGGAAGCGGTCGGTGGCGGCGAGGACGACATCGTTGCCCTCGATCTCGACCCGGATGCCGGTGAGCATGGGGAGCGTGTCGTCGCGGCCCGCGGCGACGGCGACCTGACCGACCGCCTCGGCGAACACATCGACACCGAGCTCACCGGTCTGCTGCGGCACCTCGGGCAGCTGGGGATAGTCCTCGACCGGCATGGTCGGCAGGGAGAACTTGGCGCTACCGCAGGCGATGAGCACGCGGGTGCCGTCGACGGAGACATCGACCGGCTTGTTGGACAGCGCCTTGGTGATGTCGGCGAGCAGTCGGCCCGAGACCAGCACCTGGCCGGGACCGGCGACCTCGGCGGCCACCCGCATCTGCGCGGAGACCTCGTAGTCGAAACCGGAGACCGTCAGGCCGTTCTCGTCGGCGACCAGCAGCACACCACCCAGAACGGGCACCGGAGGACGGGAGGGCAGGCTGCGCGCCACCCAGGCCACCGACTCGGCGAAATCCTCTCGGGCGACCCGAAACTTCATGCTCGCAAGCTCCATCGCCCGATTTTGTCCTCTCCGAGTTTCGAATCCGTGTGCGGGGTGTTCAGCGGAGTTGAGGTGCTGCGTCGGCCGCGCACTGAGTCTCGCACAACAAGCCGACAACCAAACGGTACCCGGGCATCGCGGGAAGTCCGCATCGACCCTCCCTGCCGATCGAGCCCTCGCTACCCGTCCCCTCTCCTCCTTGCCGCTTGTGAGTGGAGCACCGACCGAGCCGAGCCTCTCCGACCGACTTTCCACACACCTTGTTTTGAAGAGATCTCTTCAAGAAATAGAACTGAAGTAGTAGTAGGCACTGTGGAATCTGTGGACTTCGGCCGAATCCGCAGGTCAGAGCGCACGTCGGCATGGGGATGGCCGTGGGGTGTCTCGAGGATGAACCGGGAGCGTCTGTGGACGCCCGAAGTTGTCCCATTTCCATCCTCGAGTAGTCCTCGAGTTGTTCCACCGGATTCACCCTGTTGTTCACACGCGGGGGCAGGGTGGTGGCAACCAGGTGGATTCCTCGAGGACTCCACACGGATTCCTCGAGGAATCCACAGGGCAGATCCGCCGACGTCGCAGGTCGGGGTGACCGTGGAGGTGTGAGTGGATCCGGCTGTGGACGATGTGGACAACTCCCTGTGAGCGAACACTCCCAGATCGCTCCCCAGCCCCTGTGCGCCGATCGGTGCACAACCGGTGGATTCCTCGAGGACTCCACAGGGATTCCTCGAGGAATCCACAAGGCAAAAAAGAACACCGCCCCAGGTCAGGGCGGTGTTCGAGGGTGTGGATGAAATCAGCGCGAGCGCTGTTTGATCCGGGCTGTGAGTTCTTGCACCTGGTCGTAGACACGGCGTCGCTCGGTCATCTCCTTGCGCACCTTCTTCTCCGCGTACATCACCGTCGTGTGGTCGCGACCGAACGCCTGCCCGATCTTGGGCAGCGACAGATCGGTGAGCTCGCGGCACAGGTACATCGCGATCTGCCGGGCCTGCGCCAGCGGCCTGGCCTTGCCCGGCCCGGTCAGTTCCTCGAGCGTCGTGTTGAAGTACTCGGCGGTGACGGCCATGATCGTCGCCGCGTTGATCTCCAGCGCCGCGGTGTCGGGCATGAGATCGCGCAGCACGACCTCGGCCAGCGAGAGATCCAGCGGCTGACCGTTGAGCGAGGCGAAGGCCGTCACCCGGATCAGCGCGCCCTCGAGCTCACGGATATTGCGCTCCACCCGGCTGGCGATCAGTTCGAGCACGTCGTGCGGCACATCGAGCCGGTCCATCCGCGCCTTCTTGCGCAGGATCGCGATGCGGGTCTCCAGTTCGGGCGGCTGCACATCGGTGATCAGGCCCCACTCGAAGCGGGTCCGCAGCCGCTCCTCCAGGGTTGCCAGCTGCTTGGGCGGGCGGTCGGAGGAGACGACGATCTGCTTGTTCGCGTTGTGCAGGGTGTTGAAGGTGTGGAAGAACTCCTCCTGGATGCCTTCCTTGCCCTCGATGAACTGGATGTCGTCGACCAGCAGGATGTCGGTCTCGCGGTAGCGACGCTTGAACGCGACCTTGCGATCGTCGCGCAGGCTGTTGATGAAGTCGTTGGTGAACTCCTCGGTGGAGACGTACTTCACCCGCATGCCGGGGAACAGTCGCTGCGCGTAATGCCCCGCCGCGTGCAGCAGGTGCGTCTTGCCCAGACCCGACGCACCCCAGACGAACAGCGGGTTGTAGGCCCGGGCCGGCGCTTCCGCGATCGCGACCGCGGCCGCGTGCGCGAACCGGTTGGACGCGCCGATGACGAACGTCTCGAACGTGTACTTGGCGTTCAGGCTCGCCGAGGACGACGCCTGCGGCGGGGCCTCGGGCGACTTGTTGAAGTAGGTCGGCCAGTTGTTGCGGGCGTCGACCACCGGCTCGTCGTCCGCGGGCTCGGCACCGGGCGTACCCGGCCGCAGCGGTTCCGGCGCGGCCTCGGTGGGGGCCTCCTCGGCCCGCGCGGCGATCGGCTCCTCCGACTGCGGACCCCGGCCCCGGCTCGGCGCGC
>NZ_JBCGFB010000167.1:0-10556 GCF_038752175.1 Nocardia sp. No.11
CACCTCGCCGTGCAGCTGGCCCGCGTCCGTGGCGCGGGCTGGGTCGTCGCGGCGGTGTCCGACGAGGCCAAGGCCGAATTCGTGGCCGGGCTCGGCGCGGACGAGGTCGTCACCTACGACCGGCTGCAGGCCGCCAAGCAGGCCGACTTCGGCCTCGACGGCGTCGGCGGCACCGGTCTGGGCGCCGCGATCGGCGCGCTCGCCGAGGGCGGCCGGGTCGTCACCTACGGCACCGGCGGCGGACTCATCGACACCGAGGACCTGCTGGCCGGCGGCAAGACGCTGTCCGGTTTCCGGATCGGTCGCCTCGCCCAGCGCGACCCCGCCCGCTACGAGGACCTGCGCCAGCAGGTCTGGCAGTTCTACGCCTCCGGCCTGCTGCACCCGGTCGTGCACGCCGAGTTCGCCCTCGACGACGCCGCCGCCGCGCACGCCGTCATCGAGCAGCGCGCCAACCTGGGCAAGGTCGTCCTGGTCCCGTGATCACTGTCGGCCCGCCCCGCCCGTGCGGGGCGGGTTCCGGTGGTTCGGCGACAGGTCGCACCGCGTAGACTCTGCTCCTCGTGAGCCTCACCCTCGGAATCGTCGGCCTGCCCAACGTCGGAAAGTCGACGCTGTTCAACGCGCTGACCAAGAACGACGTGCTGGCCGCGAACTACCCGTTCGCGACCATCGAGCCCAACGTCGGCGTGGTCCCGCTGCCGGACCCGCGCCTGGACAAGCTGGCCGAGATCTTCGGTTCCGAGAAGATCGTGCCCGCCGTGGTGTCCTTCGTCGACATCGCCGGCATCGTGAAGGGTGCCTCCGAGGGCGCGGGCCTGGGCAACAAGTTCCTGGCCAACATCCGTGAGGCCGACGCCATCTGCCAGGTGGTGCGCGTGTTCGCCGACGACGACGTGGTGCACGTCGACGGTCGCGTCGATCCCACCGCCGACATCGAGGTCATCGAGACCGAGCTGATCCTGGCCGACCTGCAGACCCTCGAGAAGGCCATCCCGCGCCTCGAGAAGGAAGCCAAGGTCAAGAAGGACCGCAAGCCGCTGCTCGACGCCGCCAAGGTCGCCCAGGAGTTCCTCAACGAGGGCACCACCCTGTTCGCCGCGGGCAAGAAGGTCGACGGCGAGCTGCTGCGCGAACTGTCGCTGCTCACCATCAAGCCCTTCCTCTACGTCTTCAACGCCGACGAATCGGTGCTCACCGACGAGGCCAAGGTCGCCGAACTCAAGGCCGCCGTGGCCCCCGCCGACGCCGTCTTCCTCGACGCCAAGGTCGAAGCCGAACTCCTCGAACTCGACGACGAGTCCGCCCTCGAACTGCTCGAGTCCATCGGCCAGACCGAACCCGGCCTGCACGCCCTGGCCCGCGCCGGCTTCCACACCCTCGGCCTGCAGACCTACCTCACCGCAGGCCCCAAGGAAGCCCGGGCCTGGACCATCCACCAGGGCGACACGGCCCCCAAGGCCGCCGGCGTCATCCACACCGACTTCGAACGCGGCTTCATCAAGGCCGAACTCGTCGCCTTCACCGACCTGGTCGAGGCGGGCTCCATGGCGGCCGCCAAGGCCGCGGGCAAGGTCCGCATGGAAGGCAAGGACTACGTCATGGCCGACGGCGACGTCGTCGAGTTCCGCTTCAACGTGTAAGTCGTTGCGCCTGGGGTGAATTGAAGGATCCCCAGGCGCATTGGTTGTTGCGAACGTGGCGCCGGGCGTTGCGGCCAGGTGGTCCGCTGATCGGTCCCGCGGATTCACGATGACAGGAACGCCGTAAGTCCCTCGATCGCTCGATGCGCCGCCGCGTGGTCAGGGCGCGTTCTCGACCGCTGACGCGCGAAGTACTCCACGAGTAGTTCCGGATTGCTCTGCCGCCAGGCTGCGGACAGCTCTTCCACTCGGCTGCTTCCGAGAACATCGGACACCTCCTCGCCGAGCAGGAGCAACGTCGCGACATCGAGGTCGAGGTCAGCCCTCAGAAGGAGATCGGTGCGCTGTGCGTACAGCGATGCATGGACTTCGCCGTCCTCCTGATACCAGCCACAGGCAATCGCGATATCGCCGGCGTCTTTGTATTCGCCGTGGCTGGATCGGTCACACCAAGCTTTCAACTTGAGCGCGGTGTATCCGGCGGGTGTGGGAATCCGAACGCGGTTCCCGCTCGGCAGGAGAACTTCCTGCGAGCACCCGAAAACCTCTCGAAAGCCGAAGACGTCGAGAGAATCCCGTCGGCTGGACAGGACGGTGGTTCCGGCCGGGTCTTCGATGTCACCGAACGGCACCACGTCGACCGAAACACCCGCGATCGTGTGGCGGATCTCGGTAGTGCCCGACCGGGGGAAGGACGAAACTATCTGTCGATACCGGGTATCGCCATCGACGGCGATACCGATATCGACGTCACTGGTTGCACGGAGTAGATCGGTGCGTCCGAACGATGCGTGCAGCAAGTCGCGACAGTGTGCGCCGATGACCATGATCGATGCGTCGTCCGCACCCGAGTTCGTCACCAATGCGTCGACCACTCTGCTGACCAGGTCCAGCGACTGCGTGGTGATGCGCTGGAGGTCAAACAAGCCGGTCCCTCCTCAGGGCGCTCGCTACTTCGGACAGCCGTGGTTCTCTCGAGGCCAGGAGGTCTGCGTACACCATCAGTGGTGGGGCTGCCGATTCGGTGAAGGTGCCGTACCGGTCGGGTGCGGTGGACCACGGCGGCTCGGTCCAGAATTTTCGCCGGATCTCGATGGTGGGATTGTCGGATTTCCGCCATCCGTTCTGGATGGCAACGATCGGGTCGAAGTTCTTGACATAGACGGTCAGCGTCTCTGGCTGCCGGATCGATTCGATCGCGGATTCGCCACTGACGAGATGGCCCGGCGGCGGCGTCCAGTGCGCGATATCCCCGGTAAAGGAGGCCTCGCGGATCTTCGGCATCAAGGTGCCTCGATACGCCGCAGACCAGAGATCGATGAGCTCATCGCGCCGATGGAGCGATCTCCCGATGACATAGTCGGACTCCTTCATGATCTCCAGCGTCGATTGCGTGATCCCGACGGATGTCCCGGCGGTGTCGGCGATCATGCGCACCGGTTTGCTCGCCAGGTCTGGCCATGTCAGCAACGCGAACAGGACCTGCATCCTCCGGACGCTGAACAGGTTGGCTGCCGGGAGTGACCGACGCTTCTCGGAAGTGGTGCCGCGGCGTCCGCGGATGTCGATCAGGACCGGGCCGAAGGTCAGATGAGCGTTCCCCGCGTCGTCGATGTAGTCGATGCGCGCGTCGCGGAGTGCCTCCGCTGTTCTGCTGCTGATCAGTGGTCCTGCGACCAGGAGCCGGTGCGATTCGTCGTGCTGCTCGAGCTTCGAGAGTTCTGACAGAGTGGCGTGTGGTAGCCATGCCATCCGGTACTGGGTGTCGAAGCCGTTGCGGCTTACCGCGACGATCGCTGTGTTCTCCGATGTCCAGTGCTGCAGCTCGAACTCGATCGAGACCGCCGACATCGCCTGGGTCACCAGGTGCTCGATGTCGCGTTCACTCGTTCGGTCTTCCATAGTGTTCACTTTAGTTGAACATGTTGAAATATTGAACAAAGGTGAGAGTAAGGCAGGACCGGAAGTAGGCGTGCGTGTTGCTACCACGTCGCGAAGATCCAGACGAACGTCGCTGTGGTCAGCAGGGAACTCGTCGCTGCCGCGATCAGGGCTGGCCTGATCGTCGGGCGGGTGAACCAGAGGGTGGCTACGAGGCCGGAGGTCACCGCGAGGGGGACGAACCAGATGTCGAGCAGCCAGGGGAGTTCCCACTCGGCGGCGATCAGGAGGTTCAGGGTGCCGAGCAGGGTTGCCCAGTTGATCAGATAGCCGGCGCCGATGCCGAGGACTACTTGCGTTATGCCCGTGGCGATTCGGAAGGTTCGTGATCGCTGTCGTAGTGCGGTCGCGGCTGTCCGGTCGTTTGTCATGTGCCCCCCTGGCTCCTGATGATTCCGAGGGTAGCGGCGGTCAGGCGCCAGAGGCGGTCGGTTGCCAGGTGCTGGCCGGTGGGGTGTCGTGCGGAGTTACTGGGCGATGCCGTGGCGTAGGCCGCCGATGACGTAGGCGCCTGCGCTGTCGGGGTCGAGGGCGGCACGGGTGATCAGGCTGGGGGCCAGCGGGTCGGCGTAGTGATCGGCGATGAAGAGGTGGGTGCGTTCAGGTGGCCAAGTCGACGGCATGCGTCCGAAGCGGCGGGCCGCGCCGCGGTAGCCCCGGTGCACCAAGGTGGGGTTCTGCGCACCCTCGGGGGTTCGGCGCCAGCACTCGGGGACCTGATGACGGGGACGGATTCGGCGCAGAGTTGAACCTGTCACCGTCAGCGATCCGGAGGTTCCGATGTCGAGCAGCATCACCGCCCACTCGGAGCGTCGGGTCACGGTCACGACCGGTGACGGAGTCGAGCTCGCGGTTCGCGAATACGGCAGCCGCTACGCCGAGCTCACCGTGGTCCTCATCCACGGGCACTGCCTGCGCACCGAGTCGTGGACCGATGTGCGCGACACCCTGCTGCGCGATCATCCCGGTGCGCGGGTCGTCTGCTACGACCATCGCGGCCACGGCGACTCGGCGACGGCGCCGCGCCAGACCTACACCCTCGAACAGCTCGGCCGCGACTTGCACGAGGTGCTCGACGCCGTCGCGCCGACCGGGCCGGTCGTGCTGGTCGGCCATTCGATGGGCGGCATGACCGTGTTGACTTACGCCGACCTGTACCGCGCGGAGATCGGCACCCGCATCGTCGGCGTCGGGCTGGTCGCGACCGCCGCGAACGGGCTCGCCGACGCGGGCTTCGGGCGGCTGCTGCGCAACCCGATCATCGCCGTCTTCCAGGCCGCCGTCCGGCGCGCGCCGCGGCTGATGCAGCAGGTGAAGGTGCTGGCATGCAAGGTTTTCGCGCCGGTCGTGCGGGCCGCCGAGTTCGGTGATCGCACGGTCAGCGCGCGGGTGCTGGCGCTGGCCGAGGCGATGCACAACGCGACGTCGATCGTCACGATGGCGACCTTCCTGAGCGCCTTCAAGGCGTTCGACCGCACCGACGCGCTGCCCGTGCTGTCGCAGATCCCCACCCTGGTGCTGTGCGGCTCGGCCGACCTGATGACCCCGCCGTCGCATTCGGTCGCCATGGCCGCCGCCGTCGACTTCGCGGATTTCGTCCTGATCGACGGCGCCGGCCACTCGGTGATCCTCGAGCAGCCCGCGCGGGTCGCCGAGGCCGTCGCGCGGCTGGTCGCCCGGGCGAGCGCCGACCGCCTCGATGTCGAGAGCCTGGCTCTGGCGGCCTGACCTCCGCGCCCGGCTACGCGGCCGGCCCCAGCGGCGGCCGGTGCAGGACGAGCTTGGTGGTGTGGGCTCGGTAGGCCTCGGGCGCGTCGTCCCAGTCTGCCAGCAGGGTCGTGACGGTCTCGGCGGGGAACTCGGTACCGGCGATGAAGTCGAGCAGGTCAGGCAGATGCGGACGGACATGGGACACACCGATTTTCAGCGTCGCGTCGTTGGCGTACATGTGCATCAGCGGCACCTTCGTGCCCGGTGCGAGGTAGTAGCCGACCGGGGTGCAGATTCCGCCCGGCTGGAGGGCGCGCAGGGCCGCGTCCACGCCGGCGGCGGTGGAGGTGGCCTCGACGGCGATGTCGTAGTGCCGGGCGGGAAGGTCGGTGCGGCGGAGCTTGCCCGTGGCGATCGGATGCGCGCGGGCGCCGAGCTTTTCGGCGATCGCCAGGCGTTCCGGGCGGTGATCGACGTAGTCGACGACCTCGGCGCCGTGCGCGACCGCCAGCCCGGCCGCGTAGAGGCCGATGCTCTGCGCGGCGCCGGCCAGAACGAGCACGGAACCGCCGGGGCGCTCGGCGAGCGGGCCGACGACACAGCGCCAAGCATCGGTGAGATTGTCACTGGCGGCGGCGACGCGCAGTGGGTCGATTCCGCCGGGCACGCGCACGAGCATGTGGTCGGCGAACGGGACGCGCAGCAGATCGGCGACCATGCCGCCCCACGGTCCGCTGGCCGGTCCGAAACCGAACGCGGCCAGCGTGCCGGTGCGGGTCGTCGCGCACTTGGCGGTCAGCCCGCGCGCGCATTCCGGGCATGCCCCGCACGACACCGCCCACGGCACGACCACGACGTCGCCGGGGGCCAGGCCGGTGACCTCGGGGCCCACCTCGACGACTTCCGCGACGCACTCGTGGCCGATGCCGAACGGACCACGGAACGGCACGTCACCGCAAATGCTCGCCACCACCGGGTCGATGAATCCGGCACGCAGGCCGAGCTGCATGGCCCGGGAGACGTGCCGGTGGATCGGCATGGTGTCGCCGTCGCACCTGGCGGCGACGAACGGACGGACGAGCGCGTCGCGTGGCCCCCGCAGGACCGGGTCGGGTCGTTCGCGCCAGGCGAGGTGATGAGCACGGACCAGGTGCAGTTCGCGCATCAGCCGCGAGCCTGGGCCGCGAGCGCTTTCAGCTCGGCGAAGCGGATGATGTTGCCCGCCGCGCCCCAGGTGCCCTCGGGCTGTTCGTGGATGAGGACCCAGACTCGGAGCGCGTCGGCCTCGGTGAGAGCGGCGGCGGCGAGGACATCGGCGGTCACCTGCTCGACCAGACCGGCTTTGCGGCGGTCCGACAGCGCGCCCTCCGGGACGGTGGCGTCGACCCGGAAGCGGGGCAACTCGTCTTCGGCGGTGCCGAAGGCGCCGGCAGGGACCTCGGTGATCAGGCACCAGGCCTGGGCCCGGAAGAACGCCGTGTCGGGAGCGCCCTCCCAGCTGAGCAGGGTGGCGGCGAGCGTCTTCTGCAACCGCTGCCGGGCCTCACCGGTCAGGACGCCCGCGGGCAGCGTGAGCTGGATCATCGGCATGGGAACACCTCCGTTATAACGACTGTTATAAATCATGGACGGTACGCTATGACGGTCGTTATGGGCAAGGAGGTGCGGGATGGCGCAGTCGGACGCGCGCGATCGACTGGTGGCCGGTGCCGCCGACATGCTGCGGCGGCGCGGGTTGAACGCGACGAGCGTGCGCGAGCTGGCCAAGCATTCCGGTGCGCCGCTGGGCTCGACCTATCACTATTTCCCCGGCGGGAAATCGCAACTGGCCGCCGAGGCGGTGCGCCTGGCCGACGCGCTGACCGTGCGCAAACTGACCGCCGAGTTGTCGGCCGGTCCGGTGTCCGGTCTGCGCGCGTTTGTCGCCATGTGGCGAAAGATCTTGGTGGACAGTGATTTCCAGGCGGGCTGCCCGGTGCTGGCGGTGTCGGTGGAGGATCAGCCCGACGAGGACGACGAGCCGCGCCGCGCCGCCGCCGAGGCGTTCGGACACTGGACGGTCCTGCTCGCCGAATCGCTGCGCGCGCACGGGGCGGCCGAGGACGCCGCCGAGCGGACCGCCACCTTGATCGTCGCCGCGCTCGAGGGCACTGTCGCCCTGTGCCGGGCGCAGCGCGATATCCGGCCGCTAGACCGGACCGCCGAGGCGCTGGAAAGCGTCGTGCGCGGCGTCATCAGCGCTGCCGCGCACTAACGGAACTCGGCCGACTTTCTATTCAATTATTCGAATCAGTGGGTTCCGGGCGGGCCTTTTCGGAGCTCTTTCCGGTCCCTGACGACAATTCCTTCGTATTTCGGACGATACGTCCGAAGGCGTCGGCGACGGTATCGAGCGCGGTGTCGGTGACGGGTTCGACGAAGTGGTCGCGGACTATTTTCTCGTGGCCGGGCAGGGCGGCGGCCACGGTGCGGGTGCCCGCGGGGGTGAGGTGGGCGACGACGCCACGGCGGTCGTGCGGGTCGGGCCGCCGCAGCACCAGGTCGCGGGACTCCAGCGCGCGGACCAGGTGGGTGAGCTGGCCACGGGAGACGTGGACGCGGTCGGCGAGCACGCTCATGCGCAGGGCGCGATGGGGTGCGCGGTGCAGGGCGAGCAGAATCCGGAATTCGGGAAAGCTCAGGTTGTAGCCCTGTTCCAATTGGCGGTTGACGACCTCGTCGAGATCGGACTTTCCGGCGAGGTAGATACGCCAAGCTAGTCGCTCCCGTGGCGTCAGTTCGTTGTCGCTCTCGTTCGCCGAGCGGGAACGCTCGTCCGCCATGGCGCGGATATTACCGGGTTGATGTCGATCACATCGGGTGCGCCGAGGCTATTTGTCCGCACCGCGAACAGTGATGTCGGTGGGCTATTCGTTGAAGATTTTACTATCCCCGGAGAAGGCATTCCGGCCGCTCGGTTGGTGTGCGTCACCTTCGTCTGAAAACCTTTGGCGCAGAGGTGATCTCGAGGAAGAAATCTTCGAAAATCCGTTCAGGACGCGAAATGTGCCGGGTCAGGGGGAATCTGAGATGGGCGCTGATGAGGACTGGGTGCGCCGGGTATCGCAGGCTCTCGCCCCGGTTCGGGTGGAATACGGCACGGAGCCGCGCACGCCGGGGCGGATCGAATCACATCGATTCACCGGCTTCGAGCTGACGATCCTGCGGGCGGGACGCCAGACGCTGCGGCGGCGCGAGTCGGCCGCGCGGGGCGACGAGCTGCTGGTGAGCATTCAGCTCGACGGGACCGGGGAGATCCAGCAATCCGGGCGCAGGATCGCGTTCGGCCCCGGCGATCTCGTCGTCTACCGGGCGAGCGAGTCGTTCCGGTGGGCGATGCACGGCGACTGGGCCCAGGTCGTGCTGCGGCTGCCGGTCGAGGTGTTCGCCGCCAGTCCGGCGTTCTGGGCGGCGCTGCCGCTGCACGTCCCGGCCGCGGGCGCGGGCGAGGTGATCGCCCGGTTCTTCGCGGGTGTCGCGGCGCTGCCGCGGCCCGAGCAGGCCGGGCCGCTGGCGGCGGGCGGTCTGGACCTGGTGCGTTCGATCGTCGCCGCCTCGGCGCGCCGGACGGTCGTCACACAGGCGCGGGCGCTCTCGCGTGGACAGCTGCTGGTGTTCCTGCGCAGGCACTTCACCGATCCGCGGCTGACCGTCGACGGCATCGCGCGCGGGTGCCTGGTCTCCCGGCGCACCCTGCACCGCGCCTTCGAGACCCTGCTGGGCACCAGTCCGGCCGCCATGCTGCGCCGGATGCGGGTCCGCCATGCCCGTCAGCTGCTGTTGCGCGACCGGGCGCGGTCGGTGGCCAGGATCGCCGAGGCCAGCGGGTTCTCCTCGACGCGGCAGTTCTACCGGGTCTTCCAGCACGAGACCGGCATGACACCGGGGCAGTTCCGCGTGGTGCGGGCGACCTCGGTGCGACTGCCCGCCCCACCCGAACTACCGATGAGCGCGTGAGCAGGCGAGGGCGGCCACCGGGCGGATGTCACCCTCGGCCGGACGCTGCCGCCGTTCGAGTTCGGTGAAGCCGGCCGCGCGAAGCACCTCGGCCAGCTCGTCGACCGGCCAGCGATAGGCCGCGGTCACCTTGTGCGGGAACATCTCGACCTGTTCGGCGCTGTCGAAGAAGCCGAGCACCAGCCGGCCGCCGGGCCTCAACACCCGGGCGAATTCCGCCAGGACGGCGGGCAACTCGGCCGGCGTGAAGTGGATCAGGGAGAACCACGCGAGGATGCCGCCCACCGAGGCGGTGGGCACGTCGATCGCGCGCAGGGAGCCGACGCGGAACGCCACGTCGGGGTAGCGCGAGCGGGCGTGGGCGATGAATTCGGGGACCAGGTCGACGCCGGTGACGGTGACGCCGGCGGCGTGCAGGAGCTGGGTGAAGTGGCCGGGGCCGCACCCCAGATCGAGGATCGGACCGGGCACGTCGGCGAGCCGGCGCAGGACCAGGTCGGCGTCGTCGGGATGCAGGTCGTCGGGGCTGCCGAACAGATCGATGTAGAGCTCGTGGATCGCGGCGTAGGCCGTGCGGACGGTGGTGTCGGACACGGCGTCGACGGTAGCGGGCGGGTGTGACCGGATCGTTGTGTGGATCGTTTGTGGTGTGGGGTCCCGGGTAGTCGAATGGGGAGGAGCCGTTCTCCCCAGTCGTAGACGAAGGGATCAGACGATGCCGATGAAGCCAGTCCGCCGTGTTGCCCGCACTCTGTTGGCGACCACATTCGTCGCCGGTGGTGTCAACGCGTTGATGCACCCGAAACCGCGTGCCGCCGCGGCGACCGCACTCGCCGACCAGAGCAGGGCTACGCTGCCCGATTCGCTGGCCGCGCGGATACCCGACGACCCGGGCCGCCTGGTCAAGGTCAACGCCGTGGCCCAGATCGCGGGTGGTGTGCTGCTGGCCAGCGGCCGCGCGCCGCGACCGGCCGCCCTGGTGCTGGCCGCGACCGTGGTCCCCGGCACCGTCACCGAACAGGACTTCTGGGCCGAGCCGGACCCGGATCGCCGCGCGGCCAAGCTGGCGGGGTTCCTCAAGGATCTGGGGCTGCTCGGTGGATTGCTGATCGCCGCTTCCGATACCGCGGGCAAGCCGTCACTGGGCTGGCGGGCCAGGCAGGCGCTGTCGCGCCGGGAATCGCGGGTGGCGGCGGAGAGCGCGGCCCTCGTCGGCGCGGCCAAGGTGCGCGGCGCGCACCTCGCCGAGGTCGCCAACGAGCAGGG
>NZ_JBCGFB010000168.1:0-10316 GCF_038752175.1 Nocardia sp. No.11
CGCGCTGCCCCCGGCCGCCTCGATGGCGGCGACGGTGTCCGCGCAGGCGGCGGCGTCGAGATCGAGCACGGCGACGGCGAATCCGTCGGCGGCGAGTTTGCCGGCGACGGCGGCGCCGATGCCCCGCGCGGCACCGGTGACGATCGCGACCCTGCGTTCCGTGGACATGTGCACTCCTACCGCGCTAGCACAACTGTGAGCTGGGCGAATGGTGATGGTCGGGGTGACAGGATTTGAACCTGCGACCCTCCGCTCCCAAAGCGGATGCGCTACCAAGCTGCGCTACACCCCGAGACCTCGGGGCTGCGACGCCGTCGAGGGAATTCATGTTTGAGCGGGTGACGGGAATCGAACCCGCACCATCAGCTTGGAAGGCTGAGGTTCTACCATTGAACTACACCCGCAGGCATACGACATCGATGGGATCGCCACGATGTCGTGTGCGCCACGACTGTACCGAATCCCGCGCGAGAAATGCCAATCCGCCCCCCGGCGAGCACGGCGACGCGCCCCGCCCCGCGGTGACGACTCCGCCGGCGCCGATGCCCGATTAGGGCCTAATGACCCTATCCACGCGAACCCCCTCCCGGCCACGATGGTGGATGCGCGCCCATGGGGACCGGCGCCTGCTCCACCGGGGGAATAAATAGGAGAATTTTCCTTAAAAACCTGGCACGTGGGCGGCGAGTAGGCCACCATGAAATGGCGCGTGACGGGCTCCTTGTCGGGGGGAGTCGTGGTCACTCGGCCACCTCGTCACGACTCGCCCTTGGGCCAGGAGGAACCTCATGACATGGCAACGACCGCCACCTCGAGATGGGCTCTACGCTGCAGGTTTCGGTCTTCCCAAAGTTTTTTCGGGAAGTGTGTAACGCCGGAGCGCCTGCAGCGATGTCATAGCCGATCGCCATTCGCGAGAGACCTGCAACGCGTTCTACGACGCGACTTTTCGGTCTCGGGTGGCTTGCTAGGATCCTTTTTGCCGGACGGGGGTATCTGGAAAGGGGGCGGTGAGCGTGTGCCGAACTCGGTGGACTCAACCGCGTAGCAGTGCGAACGATCGAGGTGGCGAGCTCGTCGCCACCTACCGCCGGTGATGTCGATGACTGTCCACATCGAGCCACCGGTCGCCGCGATGGCCCGCGCCTGGGCCCGCGCGGTATGCGCCGAACCGGGATCGTCCACGGCGCCGCACCAGTTGGAGCCGGTGCTCGTCGAGATCGTCGAGCGGCTGCTGCATCTGGCGCGGACCGAACCGTTCCCGGTGCCACAGGCGCGGATGCTCGGCGCCCGGCTGGCCGAGGCGCCCTTCGAACGAACCAGGATGCTGGCGCACGCCACCCGCTGGCTGCTCGGCTTCCCTTCCGGCGTGCCCGGCTCGCTGGTGGCCACCCGCTGGCCGCTGGTCGCCAGTCAGGCCATCGACAGTTACGCGCAGGCGTTGCAGGAACGGGCGCTCGCGCAACAGGAACAGAACATCTCGGCGAAAGTGTCGCTGCGCGTACAGGAGATCGCCGCGCTGCAGCACCGCTTGCGCCACGAAGCAACCCACGACGCGCTGACCGATCTGGCCAACCGCACGTTGCTGCAGGAACGGGTACGGGCCTTCGCGGCCGACCCGACCCGCGGCGTCGGTGTGCTGGTGGTCGACCTGGACCGGTTCAAGCAGATCAACGACGGCTACGGACACGCGATCGGCGACGAGGTCTTGGTCGAACTGGCCAACCGGTTGCGCGAGGTGTGCCCGCCCGACACGGTGATCTGCCGGTACGGCGGTGACGAGTTCGTCGTCGCCGCCAACCCGCGGCGCGACACCCTCGGCGAACTGGCGCACCGCGTGGTGGCGGCGCTGCGCGACCCGGTGTGGTCGAGCGCGGGGCCGGTACCGGTCTCGGCGAGCGTGGGCACGGCGTTCTGCGCGCCGGGAAAGACGTGCGATTTCACCGATCTGCTGCGTCGCGCCGACCGCGCGATGTATTCGGCGAAATCCGCGGGCGGGCGGCGTTTCGCGCTCGCCGAATCGGGCGACCCGGAACTGGGAACCGCGGTCGCGGGCTGAGTCGGATCGCGAAGCCTGCACTTCGCGTTCCGGCTCAACCCCTTTCGATGACAGTAGTCAGGCAGTGCGCTCGGATCCGGCTCGACGTGTCGCGTCGAGCCGGATCAGCGGCAGCGCCGCGACCGCGAGCACCGCGCCGATCAGGCTGACCGAGGTGAGACCGCCGCCGTGCGTGAGAGCGGCGGCGGCCAGCACCGGAGTGCCGCTGATCCCCAGCTGGAACGCCGACACCGTGGTGGCCCCGGCGAGCGTGGGGGCCGCGGCCGCGATGGTGAAGACCCGGCGGTAGAGCGCGGGATTGAGGACGAACGCCGCGACGCCGAGCGCGAAGACCGCCGGCACCACCACCCACGCCCGGTCCATCGCCGCCGCGAGCACCACCGACAGCAGTCCGATGGCGATCGTCCCGGCCAGCAGCGCGGTATGCGGTCGCCGGTCGGCGATCCGGCCGCCGATGGACAGGCCGACGAACGCGCCGATGCCGAACAGCGCGAGGACGGCCGGGATCCACACGGCCGCGATACCGGTGACCTCCCCCAGCAGCGCCGCCAGATAGTTGAACGTGATCATGTAGGCCGCGGTGCTCAGGATGGTGATCGCGTAGATCCCCCACAGCACGGGCGTTCGCATCACCGCGAGCTCACGGCGCACCTGCGGCCCGGCCCCGGACTCCGTTGCGCCCGTGGGTATTCCGAGCAGGCAGCCGAGCAGTCCCGCGAGGGTCAACAGCACGACGGCGACGAATCCGCCGCGCCAGCCGAGGACCTGGCTCAGCAGCGTCCCCAGCGGACCGCCGACCACCATGGCCACACTGAGTCCGCTCACCACGACCCCGGACGCGCGCCCGACGCGGTCCGGGGTCACCAGCCGGACCGCCATCACCGACGCGACCGCGAAGAATCCCGCGTAGGCGACGCCGGCGACCACCCGCGAGATCAGCAGCACCCGATAGTCACCGACCAGCCCGATCGCGATACTCGCGGCGAACACCGCTTGGGTCACCAATAGTGCCGACCGTCGCGGCAGACGCAGGCCGAGCACCGCGCACGGCGGTCCACCGAAGACCACGCCGAGCGCGAACGCGGTGATGAGCAGGCCCGCGGACGCGAGCGGCACCCCCAGATCGAGCGCGACGTCGGGGAGCACCCCCGCGAGCAGGAACTCCGCGCTGCCCATCGCGAACAGGCTGAACCCCAGCAGATATACCCCCGTCGGCAGCCGGTCGCTCGTCCGCGCGACCGGAGTGATTTTGTCCGTTTCCCTTGTCGAATCCATCTCGGATCACCTCCGCGACGAGCATCGCGACCTTCTTGCTCGATCAGCAAAGAACCTTGCCGTTTCCGGGACGGATGGATTCCACTGGGTGGATGGAGGATCAGCCGACCGTAGGCGCGGTGATCGAGCAGATCGGCCCGCGATTGCGCCGGGCCAGGGACAAGCGCGATGTCAGCCTGGCCGCGCTCGCCCGCGCCACCGGCGTCTCGACGAGCACGCTGTCACGGCTGGAATCGGGGCAGCGCAAGCCGAGTCTCGAACTGCTGCTGCCGATTACGACGGCGCTGGGCATCGGCCTCGACGAGATCGTCGCGGCGCCACGCGTCGTCGATCCCCGGGTGGCGCAGGAGTCCACCGACAACGGCGGCCGGACGCTGATCCCGCTCTCCCGTCATCCCGGGGAGCCCCGGGCCTACAAGATGGTCATCCCCGCCCGCGACGCCGAGCCGTTCCCGCGCGTTCACGACGGCCACGAATGGCTGTACGTGCTGCGTGGACGGCTGCGCGTCCGGCTCGGTGACCACGAATTCGTCATGGGCGCCGGTGAGGCGGCCGAGTTCGACTGCCGGATCCCGCACTGGTTCGGCGCGGCCGGCCGCGGCAGTGTCGAGATCCTGAGTCTGTTCGGCGCGCACGGCGAGCGCATCCACGTCAGAGCGAGTACCCCCGGCGGGCTCAGCGCGGTTGGCAGGTCGGGCACCAGAAGAGGTTTCGCCCGTCCATGACGCCGTGCGCGATCGGGGTCGCGCACACCCGGCAGGGCTCGCCCTGGCGGCGGTAGACGTAGGTGCGCGGCCGGTCCTGAGCGTAGGACGGTGCGCCCGTGTCGTGTTCGGGCCGCACGACGTGCATGCGGCCGGTGGCCACACCGACCGGCATCAGCGCGACGAGGTCGGCCCACAGCGCGTCCCATTCGGCGGCGCTCACCGAGGTGCCGGGGCGGAACGGCGAGATGCCGTGCCGGAAGAGCACTTCCGCGCGGTAGACGTTGCCGACACCGGCGATCAGCGCCTGATCCATCAGCAGCGCGCCGATCGCCCGGCGGGAGCGGCGGATCCGCGCGCCCGCGCGTTCGTGGTCGGCGTCGGGCCGCAGCGGATCGGCGCCGAGGCGGGCGGTCAGTGCGTCGACCTCGGGCGGCAACAGCACCTCGCAGGCGGTCGGCCCGCGCAGGTCGGTGCCGAAATCGGTGGCGGCGCCGAGCATCCGCATCCGCACCTGACCGACCGGTGCCGCCATCGGCAGCTCGGCCTCGCTGAAGGTGCCGTACAACCCGAGGTGCACGTGCACCGTCAGCCCGGACGCGTAGTGGTGCAGCAGGTGCTTGCCGACCGCCTCGGCCGACTCGAGCACCTGCCCGTCCACCATCGCCGCGCCCTCGGCGAAGCGCCCCTGCGGGCTCGAAACCCGCACGGCGCCACCGGCGAACCGTTCCTGATGCAGGCGGGCGATGCGATGAAGGGTGTGCCCCTCAGGCAAGAAACACACCTTCCTCGATCTCGATCAACTCACGGTCGGGCGGGCGGCCCTCAGTACGCGGGGACCGCGGGGGCTTCGCCGGACTTCTCGTAGTCGGCGAGGATGTCGATGCGGCGCTGGTGGCGCGGCTCTTCCGACCACGCCTGGGCGAGGAACGCGTCGACGATGGCCAGCGCCTCGGCGGTGGTGTGCATGCGGCCGCCGATGCCGATCAGCTGGGCGTTGTTGTGTTCGCGGGCCAGCTTGGCGGTCTCGACGCTCCAGGCCAGGGCGCAGCGGGCGCCGGGGACCTTGTTGGCGGCGATCTGCTCGCCGTTGCCGCTGCCACCGAAGACCAGGCCGAGCGAGCCCGGATCGGCGACAGTGCGGCGGGCCGCCTCGATGCAGAAGGCGGGGTAGTCGTCGAGGGCGTCGTACTCGAGAGCACCACAGTCGACGACGTCGTGTCCGGCCTCCTGCAGATGGGCCTTGACGTGATTCTTCAGTTCGAAACCGGCATGGTCGGCACCCAGGTAAACGCGCATGGCTGCGATTGTGTCAGGCCCGCTTAGAGTCGTTTCATGCACCCGCACGAACCGCTTCAGCCGCCTTCGGCAGGTCCCCCACCGGGGCATTCCGGCCCACCCGCCGAGTCGGCACCGTCGCTCGACAAGACCACCGGCGACACCCCCGTTCCACCCCCGCACCCCGGCTCCGCGTCGTCTCCGTGGGCCCAGCCAGTCCCGCCGACCAGCGGTTTCCCGGCCCAACCGTACGCGCCCGCGCCCCAGTACCCCGGCCCGTATCCCCCGGTGCCGCAGGCCGGTTACCACCCGCCCGGCGGTCCGCCGATCCCGCCGCGGCATCAGCCGCGCGGGCTGTCTCCATACGGGATGCCGGCCCGGCATTCGTGGGAGATCCCGCTGCTGGTGGTCGTCATCATGTTCACGACGGTGGCGTATCTGCTCGTGGCGCTGATCCTGCTGGTCGAGTTCTTCGCCGAGCCGGTGCTCGACGACAAGGGACAGCCGGTCGACAGCGGTTCGATCCTGACCAGTCCGTATGTGCTGCTGCTGGTGTTCGCGCCGGTGCTGCTGTGGATGGGTCGTGGTCTCAACTACGCGACCCAGCGGATCAACGGCGTGAAGATGTCGCCGACGCAGTTCCCCGAGGGCTACCGGATGGTGCAGGAGGCGGCCGCGCGGTTCGGCATGAGCAAGGTGCCCGACGCCTATGTCGTGCTCGGCAACGGCCAGATCAACGCGTTCGCCTCCGGACACGGGTTCCGCCGGTTCGTCGTGGTCTACAGCGACCTGTTCGAAATCGGCGGCACCGCCCGCGATCCCGACGCGCTGGCCTTCATCATCGGCCACGAGGTGGGCCATATCGCCGCGGGGCACGTGTCGTATTGGCGCCAGCTCGGCATGTTCGTCGCGCCGTGGCTGCCGATCCTGGGGTCCTCGCTGATCCGGGCCCAGGAGTACACCGCGGACAACCACGGATTCTGTAATCGGTATCAGGGCGCGCCCGGCGCGATGGGGACGCTGGCCGCGGGCAAGTACCTCAACGCGCAGGTCGGTTTCGACGAGATGGCCGATCGGGCCGCGATCGAGAAGGGCGGGTTCGTCTGGCTGATCAACGCCATGTCCAGCCATCCGGTCCTCACCTGGCGGATGTGGGCACTGCGCGACCGCAGCAGGCACGGTCCGATTTTCCTGCGCCCGAGCGCGCCCCATCCCGGCGCGATCCCACCGCCGGGCGGCTATCCACCGATCACCGCGCCGCGCGCGCTCCCGCCGAAGCCGGTGTGACCACGGCGGGGTGCCGGACCGAGGAGTCCGGCACCCCGTTCGTCGCTCAGTCGAAGACCGGGTCCTCGGTCCGCGTGCGCTTGAGCTCGAAGAAGTGCGGGTACGAGGCCAGCGCGACCACGCCGTCCCACACCCGGCCCGCGTCCTCGCCGCGCGGAATGCGCGAGAGCACGGGACCGAAGAACGCCACGCCGTTGACGTGGATGGTCGGCGTACCCACATCGGGGCCGACCTTGTCCATCCCCGCGTGGTGACTCGCGCGCAGCGCCTCGTCGAAGTCGGTGCTGGTCGCGGCCTCGGCGAGCTCGGCGGGGAGTTCCAGCTCGGCCAGCGCGTCGGCGACGACCGCGGCCAGGCTCTCGGCGACGGAGTCGCGCTGGTACTCGTCCTTGCGCTCGTGGATGCGGGTGCCCAGCGCGGTGTAGAGCGGCAACAGGATCTCGTCGCCGGACTTCTCGGCGGCGGCGACGGCGACCCGGACCGGTCCCCAGCCCGCGGCCATCAGGTCGACGTAGCGCTCGGGCAGGTCGTCCTTGCCCTCGTTGAGCACCGACAGACTCATCACGTGGAAGCGCGCCTCGATGTCGCGCACCTTCTCCACTTCGAGGATCCAGCGGGACGTGATCCAGCACCAGGGGCACAACGGATCGAACCAGAAATCGACGACGTCCTTCGTGGCCTGATCGCTCACGATTTTCCTCTCGGGTCAGCTCGGCGGGGCGACGCGCCCACCGGTTGGTGCAACCCCGCGACGACCGGAATCGTTCCCGTGCGCCATCGCGCGCACTAGGCTCGAGGCGAGGGAGTCCGGTCGTCCGCGAGAAGGAGTCCGTTCATGAGCTCGAATCAGCATTTCGTCGTCATCGGCGGCGGACTCGGTGCAGCCAAGCTGGCCGAGGCTCTGCGCGCCAACGACTTCGACGGCCGGGTCACCGTGCTCGCCGCCGAGGAGGAGCTGCCCTACGAGCGGCCCCCACTGTCCAAACAGCATCTGGCCGGCACCCAGCAGCTGCCCGATTTCACCGTCGACCAGGGATCCTGGTACCGCGATCACCACATCGACCTGCGGCTGGGCACCACCGCAACGGCCTTCGATCCGGCCGCCCACACTGTGACGCTGCCCGACGGCTCCACGTTGACCTACGACAAGCTGGCGCTGGCCACCGGCTCACGTCCACGCATGCTGCCCATCCCCGGTGCCGCCGCGCCGAATGTGTACACGCTGCGCACGATCGGGGATTCGGAGGTGATCGCCGAGCTGCTGCGCTCGCACCGCAAACTGGTGATCATCGGCGCGGGGTGGATCGGGCTCGAGGTCGCCGCCCAGGCGCGCGCCAGGCAGGTCGACGTCACCGTGCTCGAGTCGGCCGAGTTGCCGCTGGTCGGCGTGCTCGGTCCGGAGATGGGCGCGTTCTACGCCGAGCTGCATCGCTCGCACGGGGTCGACCTGCGGACCGGTACCACCGTCGAGATGATCCTGACCGAGGACGGCGTGGCGACCGGCGTGCAACTCGGTGACGGCACCGTGGTGCCCGCCGAGGCGGTGCTGGTCGCGGTGGGCGCGGCACCCAATATCGAGGGCGCCCTGGCGGCGGGGCTCGCGACGAACGGCGGTGTGGTGGTCGACGCGGCGCTGCGCACCAGCGACCCGGACGTGGTCGCCGTCGGCGACATCGCCGAGCAGCAGCATCCGGTGCTGAACCGGCCCATCCGGGTGGAGCACTGGGCCACCGCGCTCAATCAGCCCGCCGTGGCGGCGCTGACCATGCTGGGCAAGCCCGCCTCCTATGATCGGCTCCCGTACTTCTTCAGCGATCAGTACGACGTCGGCATGGAGTACACCGGCTATGTCGGCCGCGATGACGACGTGCGCGTGGTGGTGCGCGGGGACCAGGCCGAACGCGAGTTCGTGACGTTCTGGCTGGACCCGCAGAACCGGGTCGTGGCGGGCATGAATGTCAACGTCTGGGACGTGACCGAGCGAATCAAGCAGCTGATCCTGGCGGGCGAGCCGGTCGATCCGGAGCGGCTGGCCGACCCCGACATTCCACTGTGATCCAGTTCACATCAAAGCCCGGAGCCGACGTGTCGAACGGCGCGCGCCGGCTCCGACCATGTCTCGAGCGCGCCCGCCGGGCGCCCGCGACCCCCAGGAGCTATGCGATGAAGTACATGCTGGTCAAGACCTACGCCGACGCCGCCTACTGCAGCACCCCGCTGCCCGAGTGGGCGCCCGAGGACATCGCCGCCCACATCGATTTCCAGCGGGCGCTGGGCGAACAGCTCGCCGCCGCGGGCGAACTCGTCGAGGCCCAGGGCTTGGCCGGACCGGATCAGGCACTGATCGTGGTCTCCGACGGCCGCTCGGCGCCGGTGGTCACCGACGGCCCGTTCCCCGAGACCAAGGAGTTCCTGGCCGGCTACTGGGTCGTCGACGTCGACTCGCGCGAGCGCGCGATCGAGATCGCCGCGCAGGCCTCGGCCGCGCCCGGGCCCGGCGGCAAGCCGATCGGCGAGTACATCGAGGTGCGCCAGGTCATGAGCGCGCCCGCGGAGTGAGCACGACGCCCCGCATCGAGGACCTGCTGCGCGAACTCGCCCCGCAGGTCCTCGGTGTTCTCGTCCGCCGGTTCGGCGATTTCGACCTGGCCGAGGACGCCGTGCAGGACGCGCTGCTGGCCGCGGCGACCCAATGGCGGACCGAGGGACTACCGGAGCATCCGCGCGGCTGGCTGATCCAGGTCGCCCAGCGCCGGATGGCCGACGCGGTACGCGCCGAGGTCGCGCGGCGGCGCAGGGAGACCACGGTGTTCGTGCGCGAGGTGCCGGTCGAGGCGAGCGGCCGCGACGACACCCTCGACATGTACTTCCTGTGCTGCCACCCCGATCTGCCGCCCGCCGGCGCGATCGCGCTGACCTTGCGCGCCGTCGGCGGCCTGAGCACCGCCGAGATCGCCGCCGCCTTCCTGGTCCCGGAAGCGACCATGGCGCAACGCATCTCCCGCGCGAAGAAGCGCCTGGCCGAATCGGAGCGTCCGTTCGCCGA
Organism: Nocardia sp. No.11; assembly: GCF_038752175.1. Classification (NCBI taxonomy): domain Bacteria; kingdom Bacillati; phylum Actinomycetota; class Actinomycetes; order Mycobacteriales; family Nocardiaceae; genus Nocardia; species Nocardia sp. No.11. Next base: position 9,650 of record NZ_JBCGFB010000168.1, read on the forward strand.
CGGCGCGCAGGACAGCGCGCGGCTGAGCGCGGTGCTGCAGGTGCTGTACGTGATCTTCACCGAGGGTCACACCAGCAGCGCGGGCGCGGGGCTGCGCCGCGGCGACCTCTCCGCCGAGGCGATCCGGCTGACCCGCGCGCTACGGGCCCTGCTGCCCGAGAACACCGAGGTCACCGGCCTGCTCGCCTTGATGCTGCTCACCGATGCCCGCCGGGCCACGCGCTCGGGTCCGCACGGCGAACTGGTCCCGCTGCACGAGCAGGATCGCACCCGCTGGGATCGCGCCCAGATCACCGAGGGGCTGCGCCTGCTCACCGCGACGATGTCCGCCGGGCTCACCGGGAACTACCAACTCCAGGCCGCGATCGCGGGCCTGCACGCCCAGGCCGCGCGCGTCCAGGACACCGACTGGGCCCGGATCCTGGTGCTCTACACCATGATCGAACGGGCGAACCCGAATCCGATGGTCACCCTGAACCGGGCGGTGGCGACCGCCATGGTGCACGGCCCGGCCGCCGGGCTCGCGGTCGCCGACACGGTGGCCGAGCCGCTGGCCCGCTCCCACCGGCTCGCCGCGGTACGCGGGCACCTGCACGAGATGGCGGGCGAGGACGCCGCCGCCGTCGCGCAGTATCAGCTGGCCGCGAAGCAGACGGCGAGCGTGCCG
>NZ_JBCGFB010000169.1:0-10258 GCF_038752175.1 Nocardia sp. No.11
GACCTCGTCGGCCGATTCCGGTCGCGCGCCTTCGGCGAGTGCTGCGCGGGTGGCGGCGGCCGCGTCGGCGGCCTCGGCCTCGGCGGTCTCCTGCTGCTCGGTCACTGCGGCGGCGGATGCCTCGGCAGCGGCGGTGCCGTTCGCGCGCACGATCTCGACGAGTTCCACGGCGTGGTCGTCGAACGCCTCGTACCGCGGCGAACCGTTGCCCGAGGGGGCGACCACGTCGGAGTGGGCGCCACAGCCGTATTCGATGTGGACGACGTGGCCGTCCGCGCCCATCGCGTTGCCACAGACGCCGAAGGATTCGCGCAGGGCGCCGGCCAGCGGCAGGAAGAAACCGCACAGGCCGCAGGTGGACGGGGCGGCCTTGGCCATCTCGGTGTCGGGGCCGAACTCGGTATACCAGCGCTCGGCGGCCTCGATCCGGCCCTCCAGGCTGAGCACCTGGGTGCGGCCGAGGCCGACCTCGTGACAGACCTCGTCGACCACGGGATCACCGGTCGCGATGTAGCCGGGGACGAGCCGGGGATCGTCGGCGGGCGGGGCGAGCAGATCGCCGGGGCCGAGGTCGCCGGGCCGGACCCGCTGCTCCCACGGGACGAAGTCGGGGGCGATCAGGGCGTCGGGCCCCGGCAGCAGCGCCGACTCGCTGACCGTGGCATATGTGGCCTCCGGCGGCGCGGCGACCACCACGGCCCACTGCCAGCCCCGGTAACCGGGCAGGGTCGCCTCGAACCGGTGGGTGGCTGCCGTCTCGTCCTCGGCACTCACCCCCAGATGGACTCCTACCCCGTCGGGTTCCAACTCGACGAGCGCACGACGTGCGACTTCGGCCGCATCGGCCAGAACAGGACGCACGCCGGACTCCGAAACAGATACTGCGCTCACGGCATACATTTTGCCGTATGAAGTGCAATCGGAGTTCGTTGGCCGTCGCAGTGCTGGTCAGCCTGCTCGGCGTGGGGGCCTGTGGGGGCCGGGAAGAGCCCGCGCCGCCCCGCCTGCGCGTCGAGGTGATCGGCTCGTCACCGCACGATCCGCGGGCCTTCACCCAGGGCCTGGAGGTGGTCGACGGGGTTCGCTACGAAAGCACCGGCATGTGGGGCGTGTCGAGCGCGCGCGCCGCCGATCAGGCCACCGGCGTCGAGACCGCGCGCGTCGACCTGCCGGGGAACCTGTTCGGCGAGGGCATGACCAGGGCGGGCGGGATCGTCTGGCAGATCACCTGGCAGGACCACATCGCCATCGCCCGCGACCCGGTCACCCTGGCCGAGACCGGCCGCGTCGAATACGAGGGCGAGGGGTGGGGCGTGTGCGCGCAACCCCAGCGCCTGGTGATGAGCGACGGCACGCCCACGCTCACCTTCCGCGACCCGGTGACCTTCGCGAAGACCGGCTCGGTGACGCTCACCGGCTACCCGTCCCCCCAGCCGAACGAACTCGACTGCGCCCCCGACGGCACGGTGTACGCCAACAACTACCCCTCCGACGAGATCCTGCGGATCGACCCGGAGACCGGCCGGGTGCTCGCGGTGATCGAGGCGAGCGGACTGCTCACCGCCGCCGAGCGCGCGGGTACCGATGTCCTCAACGGCATCGCCCACCTGCCCGGGACCGACCGGTTCCTGCTCACCGGCAAGTACTGGCCGCGCCTGTTCGAGGTGCGATTCGTCCCCGAATAGCGCGCTGTGGCCAACACTGCCGCGCCGCGAGTGAACGCGGAAACGCCGCGTGGGCCAGAATTGGACTGTGACTACTCCCCGCGATCCCTCCGGTCCCGACCGTGGTCGCCGGGACGGTACCCCCGCGGGCAGGCATCCCGGCTTCGGGCAGTACCCGCCGCGCGCGGGCGGGCCGGGTTACGACGAGCAGCCGCGCAGGCCGACCGCGCCGCGGAAGGTCTTCCCCCGCCCCGACTCGCCCGACCCGCCGACGATCCGGTCGAAGAACCCGTTCCGGCGCGGACGGTCCGAGCCCGATGCCGCCCCGACCACACCCTTACGCGGCGCGCCGACGCCCCGCGAACGCGCCAGGCCGACGCCGCCGGAGAAGGATCTCGGCCCGCCGGGCACCCGCCCGCTCCCCCGCGCCGAGGAGCCCGTCGACGACGAGATCAAGCAGCGGGTTCCGCGCAAGCTGACCGTCACCCGGGTCGCCGCCATGCGCAGCCGCGAACTCACCGAACGCGGATTCGCCACCTTCCAGCGCGCGGCCAAGGCCGACGGCGCCGATCAATCGGGTCTGACCGCGCTCACCTACGCCACGATGGCCAACTTCGCGCTCGACGCCGCGATCGCCGTCTCACTGGCCAACACCCTGTTCTTCGCCAGCGCGACCGCCGAGTCCAAGACCAAGGTGGCGCTGTACCTGCTGATCACCATCGCCCCGTTCGCGGTGATCGCGCCGCTGATCGGCCCGCTGCTGGACCGTTTGCAGCGCGGCCGCAGGCTGGCGCTGGCGACGACGTTCGGGCTGCGCGCGGTCTTCGCCCTGCTGCTGATCTTCGAGATCGACACCTGGGGGCTGTATCCGCTGGCGCTGTGCATGATGGTCGGCTCGAAATCCTTCGCGGTCCTCAAGAGCGCGGTCACGCCGAGGGTGCTCCCACCGGATATCGACCTGGTGCGCACCAACTCCCGGCTGACGGTGTTCGGCCTGGTCGGCGGCACCATCGGCGCCGGCGCGGTGGCCGCGCTCGCCGCGATGATCGCCGGCTCTACCGGCGCGCTGGTCCTGGCGACCGGCATCGCGGTGGCCGGGGCGTATCTGAGCTTGCGGATTCCGTCGTGGGTGGAGGTGACCGAGGGCGAGGTGCCCGCGACGCTGAGCTATCACGGCCCCGACGCGCACACCGAGGTGCTCGAGCCAGGCACGGAGTCCTCGGTGCCCGCCCGGAAACGCCGGCAGCCGCTGGGCCGGGCCGTGGTCACCGGGCTGTGGGGCAACAGCTCCATCCGCGTGCTCACCGGCTTCCTGACCTTCTACATCGCCTTCGTCGCCAAGGGCTCGGGCGGCAGCCCGACCGAGCAGGCGGCCATGCTCGCGGTGGTCGGCGCCGCGGCAGGCATCGGCAACTTCGGCGGCAACGCGACCGGCGCCCGGCTGACCCTCGGCAGGCCGTCGCTGGTGGTGCTCGGCTGCACCGGCGCGTGCGCCGCGGTGGCACTGTTCGCGATGTTCACCGGCAACCTGTTCGGCGCGGCGTTCGCGGCGCTGATCGCCTCGGCGGCGAGCGCGCTGGCGAAGGTGTCGCTGGACGCGGCCATCCAGGACGACCTGCCGCCGGAGTCGATCGCGTCCGGTTTCGGCCGATCGGAGACGGTGCTGCAACTGAGCTGGGTGATCGGCGGCGCGGCTGGTGTGCTGTTGCCGATCGAATTCTGGAAGGGTTTCGCGGTGATCAGCGTGATCCTGGTGATCGGCCTGATCCAGACGTTCGTCAGCTACACCGGACATTCGCTGCTGCCCGGCCTGGGCGGCAATCGTCCGCAGCACGCCGAGCAGGAAGTGCCCAACACCCATCCGTACCGGGCAGACCCCGGTGCGGTTCCGCGAGGGACAGGAGACCCCATCCGGTGAGCAAGCTCAACGTCCGCACGATCGTCGTTCTGGTCGCGGTCGGACTCTTCGCCGTCGCCGCGGTGACCGCGGGTCTGGTGGCCTACGGCGTGTCGAAGGCGCCCGAGCGCGACCCGCAGATCACCGCGTTCGCGCGCGGCACCACCGTCACCGTCGACCCGTTCCTGTACTGCACGGTCACCATGCAGGACTGCCGTTACGGCGAGACCACCGAGCTGACGACGACGGCGGGCCGCCCGGTGCAGCTGTCGCTCCCGGACAAGATCGCCGAGTCGCCGTGGCTGGTCCAGCTGATCTACCAGCGACCTTCCGGCGAGCAGGTCGACCGGGTGCTGAGCTTCGCCGACTTCCCCTCGGGCGCCCGCGCGCTCACCATCGATACCAAGCCCGAACCCGACCTGCGCCTGGCCGGCATCGAGGTCCAGCTCCCGATCCTGGCCCGCGACACCGTGACCGGCCGCGAGACCTACATCCCGCACGCCGCCTGGTCGATCAGCACCCCCGAGGCCTGACACGACTCGGTCCCGGACACCGTGGTGCCCGGGACCGAGGATCGGATCAGTGGTCGAGTTCGCGGGCGACGGCCCGCACGACCTCGGAGATCCGCTGGGACAGCTTGCGATCCGGGTACTTGCCGCGCCGCAGATCCGGCTGCACCTTGGTCTCGAGCAGCGTGATCATGTCCTCGACGAGGCCGTGCAGCTCGTCGGGCGACTTGCGCGGGCCCGCGTCCTTGCGGGCAGGCTGCTGAGACTGGTTGCCGCGCACGGTCGGCGGCGCCTCGAGCAGCTTCAGGCTCAGTGCCTGCGGGCCACGCCGACCCGCGGCCATGCCGAATTCGACGCGCTGGCCGGGCTTGAGACCTTCGACGCCATCGGGCAGCGCGGAGGAACGGACGTAGACGTCCTCGCCCTCGTCTTGGGAAAGGAAGCCGAAGCCCTTTTCGACGTCGTACCACTTCACCCGGCCGGTCGGCACTGCGCTCACCCGTTCATCATTCGATACCCGGACCCTTGTGGCTCGGGTTACATCTGCTTGTCGCGAAAAGAACGCGCCCCACAACAAGGCAGGACGCGATGTGCTCAGAGTCTACCCCGGTTGCTATAACGCGAGCACATCAGTTTTACGGTGCACCGGTGACCAACACACCTCCGCCCGCCGCCACTCCGCCGGAGCGCGACCCCCGCCGGCCCAGCGATCGACTGCTGCGACTGGCCGTCGCGCTGTTCGGTATCGGGATCCTGGCCGTGGTCGCCATCTTCGTGACGCCGATCGTGTCGGACTCGTCTCCGGGGCTGTGGCTGTACCTGCTGGCGATGCTCGCGCCGGTCGGCTTCCTGCTCGGCCTGGTGTTCGCGCTGTGGTCGGGCCGACGCGCGCGTTGACGCGTCAACTGGTTACCCGCGCGAATCGATACCCAGACAGCAGTGTGATCCTCATCACATAACGAGTAGGTCACGAACTGAGCGTGCAACCGTCGCGCACACCAGACACCGCGACTACCTGCGCGGACGCCTCGGGGATCACCCTGAGACCACCCCGAGACCCACCCGTACACGCCGGTTACCAAATAGTGACTTTCCCCGCTGTCCGTCGTACCGTTTCTCTCAGCCGGGGCAACCCCCGGAACCACCGGCCCGCCGCACCGAACCTCACCCCGCGGGTACCGGACCCCGATTGGAATCAGGAGTGAGGGCGGACCGGGAGACCTCTCAGTCCGGGCCACATGCAGGTGCGCACGAGAGGAAGAAACCCGATATGAGTGGACGCCACCGCAAGCCGACTTCCACCGGCCGCACTGTCGCCAAGGTCGCCGTCACCGGCGCGATCATCGGCACCGCCAGTGCAGCTTTCGCCGGAAACGCCAGCGCGGCCCCCGACTCCGACTGGGATCGCCTCGCGCAGTGTGAAGCCGGCGGCAACTGGGGCATCAACACCGGCAACGGCTACCAGGGTGGGCTGCAGTTCTCGCCCTCCACCTGGAACGCGCACGGTGGTGGCGAGTACGCCGCCACGGCCAACCAGGCCACCCGCGAACAGCAGATCGCGGTCGCCGAAAAGGTTCTCGCTTCTCAGGGTTGGGGCGCTTGGCCCTCCTGCTCGTCTCAGCTGGGTCTGAGCAGCGGCCCGACCGAGCGGATCGCGCCCTCCTCGCCGAGCTGGGCCCCGCAGGTGACTGTTCCGCAGGTGCAGGATCCGAGCCAGGAAGTCTTCCAGGCCGTCGATCGCGCCCTCTCCGTCGTGCAGCAGCAGGGTGTCGCCGTGCCCCAGCAGGCGCTCGATTTCTTCAACGCCGCCAAGGGCACTCAGCTCGACCCGGCCGTGATCGACTTCTTCGAGGCGAACAAGGGCCTGCTGCCCTCCTGATCGCCCGCGCAGACAACTAGAGCCCGCATCCCTAGGGATGCGGGCTCTTGTCTTTCCCGTCCTACCTACACCCGGTTGATCACCGTCTGCGGGTGGATGTACGGCAGCTTCGATGCCGGGACGGGAAACTCGGTGTCCTCACCGAAGGGCGAGAGGTTACCGGCGCGGGTCGACGACAGTTCGGTCACGGCGTGTTCGCCGTCGGCCACCTGCGGCCAGCCGTTGTCGACGTAGGGTTTCTTCGATTTGTTCACCACGGGGTCATTCTGGCATACCCACCACGGTGCTCAATCGCGGCTGGCGCCGCAGGTTCTCGGCCCGTTTCCGCGATCTTCTCTCCCTCCGGGCACTCCTTCGTCACAGCCTTCGGTCAGTCCCGAGCGAGGCGGCCGAGAACTGTAGGCTGGATCGGATGATCGCGACGGACTCCCTCGCCGATTGGCTCGGTGCGCGCACCGACTCCCAACTGGTGAAACTGCTGCAGTTGCGGCCCGATCTGGCGGTACCGCTGCCCGCGTCGATGTCGGTGCTCGCGGTGCGTGCCCAGCAGCGGGCCTCGGTGCTGCGCGCCGCCGACGATCTCGACACCCTCGAGTTCGCGATCATCGAAGCGCTCACGGCCAACGAGGATGCCCGCACGATCGGCACCGAGGTCACCCCGCTCACCCGGACCACCCTGCACGCGCAGCTCAAGGACCGGGTCACCAAGACCGCTTTCACCACCGCGCTGACCCGCCTGCTCGACCGCGCGCTGGTCTGGCAGACCGACGACGGCCTGCACCTGGCCCCGAGCGCCGCCGAAGCCCTCCCCTGGCCGCTCGGCGCGACGACGGCGCTGCCCGACGCGCTGACCGAGCCCGAAGTCACCGCCGCGCTCGCCGCGGCGGGCCCGGCCGAGCGGGCGCTGCTCGAGAAACTGGCCACCACCGGGCCGCGTGGCCGCACCAGGGATGCCGCACCCGGCGCTGACCCCGATCGTCCGGTACCGCGGCTGCTGGCGGCCCGGCTGCTGCACCGGATCGACGACGAGACGGTCGAGCTGCCGGTGACGGTCGGCCAGGTGCTGCGCGGCGACCCGGTCACCGACCCGCACGCACTCGCCCCGCCCAAGCCGACGCTGACCAAGCACGCGCCCGCCGAGGTGAACGCGGTCGGCGCGGGCGAAGTCGGTGAGCTGCTGCGCGATTGCGCCGACCTGCTCGACGCGCTGGGCCGCCTGCCCGCCCCCGCGCTGCGCGCCGGTGGTCTCGGCGTGCGCGAGTTGCGCCGCCTCGCCAAGCAGACCGGCATCGACGAGCAGCGCACCGGGCTGCTGCTGGAACTGCTGTCGGCCGCGAAGCTCGTGGAGAAGGGACTGCCGGAGCCGGTGCCGGAAGTCGACTCCACCGACGACTTCTGGGCCCCGACCCCCGCGGCCGACGCCTGGCTGGACGCACCGCCGGCGACCCGCTGGGTGCTGCTCGCGCAGGCCTGGCTGGACCTGGACCGGATGCCGTGGATGATCGGCCTGCGCGACGCCGCCGATAAGCCGATCGCCGCGCTCTCGGCGGAGCTGCGCATCCCGCACGCGGTGCGCGACCGGCACGCCGTCCTCGGCCTGCTCGCCGAGTACCCCAGCGGCACCGCGCTGACCGCCACCGATATCGGCAAGCTGCTGGCCTGGCGGATGCCGCGCAGGCGCAGGCACTTCCGGCTCGACGCGGTGACCGCGACGCTGGCCGAGGCCGCCACCCTCGGCCTGCTCGGCCGCGGCGCGCTCGATTCCGCCGCCAGGGCCCTGCTGCACGGCGCGGACACCAGCGTCGCCGACGCCGAGGCGGAGATGGCCGCGGCGCTGCCGGAGCCGGTCGATCACGTCCTCGTGCAGGCCGACCTGACGGTGATCGCGCCCGGTCCCCTGGTGCCCGAGTTACGCGGCCGGATCGCGCTCGTCGCGGATGTGGAGTCGGCGGGCGCGGCCACGGTCTACCGGGTCGGTGACGCCTCGGTGCGCCGCGCGCTCGACGCCGGGCTGACCGCCGCCGAACTGCACGCGCTGTTCGCCAACCACTCGCGCACGCCGGTCCCCCAGTCGCTGACCTACCTCATCGACGACGTCGCCCGCCGCCACGGCCAGCTGCGGGCGGGCATGGCGCAGTCGTTCCTGCGCAGCGACGATCCCGCGCTGCTCGCCCAGGTCCTGGCCGCGCCGGTGGCCGACACGCTGGCCCTGCGCGCGATCGCGCCGACCGTCGCCATCGCCCTGGCTCCGCTGGGTGAACTGCTCGAACAGCTGCGCGCGGCCGGTTTCGCCCCGGCCGGTGAGGATTCCGCGGGCGCGATCGTCGACCTGCGCCCGCGCGGCGCCCGCATCGCGGTCCGCCCGCTGGCCCGCAAGCCCTACCGCCCGAACCCGCCGAGCGACGAACAGCTCGCCCTGCTGGTCACCGAACTCCGCGCGGGCGAACGCGCCGCGGGCGCCCGCACGGGACAGTCGGTGCGCGCCGACGGCACCCGCACCGGCACCGCGGCGACCCTGGCCCTGCTCCAGCTGGCCGCCAGGGTCGGCCGCCCGGTGAACATCGGTTACGTNCTGGTCACCGAACTCCGCGCGGGCGAACGCGCCGCGGGCGCCCGCACGGGACAGTCGGTGCGCGCCGACGGCACCCGCACCGGCACCGCGGCGACCCTGGCCCTGCTCCAGCTGGCCGCCAGGGTCGGCCGCCCGGTGAACATCGGTTACGTCGACGCCCAGGGCGTCGCCAGCCAGCGCGTGGTCGAGCCCCTCCGCGTCGGCAACGGCCAACTGGACGCCGTCGACCCCGTCACCGGCGCGACCCGCCACTTCACTTTGCACCGAATAGCCTCGGTCGCCCTCCTCGACTGACACCGCAGGAAACGGCCGCCCCGATCACACACGCCCCGACCCCGAGGAGGGGCAGGCCGACACAGTCAGCCGACGCGGCCATACCGCCGATCAGGCACCACGGCGCAAGCGACGAAGAAGCAAGCAAGCAAGGACACCCGACCGGCGGAACCCAATAGGCCGCCGACCCAAGCGCACCAGCGCTCCACCAACCCAACCCCCACGCCCCGACCCCGAGGAGGGGCAGGCCGACGCAGTCGGCCGTCGCGGCCGTCCCGCCGATCAGGCGCCGTGGCGCAAGCGACGCAGGAGCAAGCCACGGCGCCTGACCGGTGGGACCAAGGGGCCGCGACCTCGAGCGCGCCAGCGCTCCGATATCACGGCTTGGCCATGCAGAAGGTGGCCTTGGGGTCGGAGACCGTGCGGAACTGGGTGGCGTCGGCACCGCACTGGAGCTCGTCGGCCACGCCGTCGATGCGCTTGACGACCTTGAACGTGGCCTCTGGGGCGGTGCAGGCCACGGTTTCGGCGGGGCGCTTGCCCGCGTCGGCGTAGCAGTTGCCCTGGGCGAAGTTGGGGGCCAGGCAGAGACCGGTCTTGGTGTCGCCCACCGTGCCGTTGAAGGTGGCATCGGCGACATCGCAGGTCAGCGGGGCCGTGCCGACCTGCACGATCCGGTAGTTCGACGTCGTCGCCGAGCAGTCACCGAGCTTGCCGACCATCGCGTCGGCCGCGTTGTCGGTGACCTCGACGCACGAGCCCGTGGCGAGCGAGCTGCCCGCCGAATCGCTGTCCGACGAACAGGCGGCGACCGCCCCGACCAGTGCGACCGTCGCCACGGGGGCGAGCACGACCCGCGCCAGCAGTCGCTTTCCTGGGAACAACACTGAAAACCTCACTCACCGAACGGTTCAGGCGAACATGACCGCCGGTGACGATACCCAAGCCCGCCGCGCCCGCGCTCGGCCCCGTCGAACCCTGGCTACCATCACAAAGATGACCCTCGACGATGTCGCAGGCGAGCTGTACGGCCTCGACCCCGGCGACTTCGTGCCGACCCGCACCGAACGGGCCGCCCAGGCCCGTGCCGACGGCGACCGCGAGCTGGCCAAGGCCATCACCGCGCTGCGCAAACCGACGGTCGCGGCGTGGACGGTCAACCTGCTGGCCCGGCACGCGCCGCAGGAGATCACCGCCCTGCTCGACCTCGGCGACGCCCTGCGCTCGGCCCAGCGCCAGCTCTCCGGCGACAAACTGCGCGCCCTCGGCGCCCAGCGCCAGCAGGTGGTCAACGCCATGACCAAGCGGGCGGGCGAACTGGCCGCCGAGCACGACCGCCCGGCCGGCGAGCAGGTGCTGCGCGAGGTCGGCCAGACCCTGACCGCCGCGCTGGCCGATCCCGGCGTCGCCGACCAGGTCCGCGCCGGCGTGCTGCCCGCCACCGTCACCTACGACGGCTTCGGC
>NZ_JBCGFB010000170.1:0-10072 GCF_038752175.1 Nocardia sp. No.11
CCGGGGCGGCCTCACGCTCGGCGGCGGGGCCGGTCAGCGCGGGCTCGCGCGGCGCGGAGCCATCCGCGCCGGCCATGATGGTGCTCACGTCCCACAGCACCCGCGACAGCGGCACGTCCAGTGCCTCGCAGATGGCGGCGAGCAGTTCACTGGAGGCTTCCTTGCGGCCGCGCTCCACTTCCGACAGATAGCCGAGGCTCACACGCGCCGAGGTCGACACCTCGCGCAGCGTTCGATGCTGGGCGAGACGCGCACGCCGCAGACTGTCCCCGATTGCCTCCCGCAGCAGCGTCATCTCGTTCTCCTCCACCTCGTGTCACCGCCGCAGCGGTGCTCACCTCTTTCTGGCACAACGTCGAGCATCGGCCGGTGGTTCCCGGACGCGGCTAGTTCGTCGTCACACAGCGCAGCAACTCCCGCACCGCGCTGTGCACCGCACCGATCCTGATCGTCCACCGGTCGCCGTCGAGTTTCAACCGGACCACTTCACTGTGCCGTGGACCGGCCAATCCGAGGTATACCGTCCCGACCGGGTGCCCGTCCTGGGAATCGGGTCCGGCGACGCCGGTCAGACCCACACCCCAGTCGGCGCCACAGCGCTGTCTTGCCCCCACCGCGAGCTGCTCGGCGGTCGAGGCGGCGACCGGGCCGTCGACCCGGAGGATGTCGTCGTCGACGCAGGCCAGGCGACTTTTCAGGTCGGTGGCATACACGATCAGGCCACCCCGCAGCACCGCGCTGGCGCCCGGCACCCCGGCCACGGTGGCGGCCAGCAGGCCCGCGGTCAGCGATTCGGCGGTGGCGACGGTCTGACCGGCCGCGGCCAGCGCCCGGACCAGTTCGGCGACCGGCGCCCCGTCGACGAGCGGATCGGTCACGAGCGGGACTCGCCGCGCGCGCGTCCTCCCGCCAGCCACAGGCGGGCCGCCTGGCCGACGTAGTCCAGGCCGGTGATCACCGTCAGCGCGACGGCCGCGTACATCAGCACCATGCCCGCGGTGGCGAAGGCGCCCGACAGCGGCAACAGCAGCAGCGCGATGGCGATCGACTGCACCAGGGTCTTGAGCTTGCCGCCGCGACCCGCCGGGATCACCCCGCGCCGGACCACGATGAGCCGCAGCACGGTGATGCCGAGTTCGCGTCCCACGATGACCGCGGTGATCCACCAGGGCAGATCACCCAGGACCGAGAGCCCGATCAGCGCCGAACCGATCAGCGCCTTGTCCGCGATGGGGTCGGCCAGCTTGCCGAAATCGGTCACCAAACCGTATTTGCGGGCCAGTTGCCCGTCGAAGCGATCGGTGATCGCCGCCAGCCCGAACACCGCCGCGGCGATGATCCGCCAGCGGGTGTCGTGCCCGCCTTCGGCGAACAGCGCCAGCACGAACAGCGGGACCAGCACGATCCGCGCGATGGTCAGCACGTTCGCGATATTGAGCACCGGGACCTGCGCCTCGGCACGGTCGGGCGCCGTGCGCGGTGGCGCGGGCCTCTCCCACCCACGGTCGATCTCTTCGGGTCGCACGCTCATGCTGCGTCCATCCGGCCTGCTCGGGCGCTCTCCGTGGTTACGCAGGCTGCCTCCTCCGCGCGCTGACCTCTCATGCCCCGCCCTCTCGGCACTCACCGGCACTGCGCCGAAATCCACCCGTTTCGCGCGCGGTTTGCTCGCGCGGGCAATGCCGCCCGATCCGGTCGTCGAGCCCGGCGCGATGCGGTGAGCGGAACGACAGGATGTGCGGCACATGTTCAGACTATCGGTAACCCGGCCGACTACTGTGCACCCCATGACCTCACGGGGACCACTGGGTGGTTCGACCAGCGACGCGCATCCCGCCGCGCCCTCTGTGGCGCCTGTTTCCGCGGTGTCCGATCGCGATGTCTCCGAGGGCCCTGCGTGGTCGCGCTCCGCTTCCGCCGCCGGGAAAACCGACGTCGTCGTGCGGCGAGCCCGAACCTCGGACGTCCCCGAGATCAAGCGTCTGGTCGACGAGTACGCGGGTCGCATCCTGCTGGAGAAGAATCTGGTCACCCTGTACGAGTCCGTCCAGGAGTTCTGGGTGGCCGAACTCGAGGGCCGCGTCGTCGGCTGCGGCGCGCTGCACGTGCTGTGGGCCGATCTGGGCGAGGTGCGCACGGTCGCCGTCGATCCGGTGGTGAAGGGCCGCGGCGTCGGCGGCGCCGTCGTCGATCGACTGGTCGCGGTCGCGCGCGAATTGCAGCTACAGCGGCTGTTCGTGCTGACCTTCGAGGTGGACTTCTTCGGCAGGCACGGTTTCGTCGAGATCGACGGCACGCCCGTCACCGCCGAGGTGTACGCGGAGATGTGCCGGTCCTACGACACCGGCGTCGCGGAGTTCCTCGACCTGAGCTACGTCAAGCCGAACACCCTCGGCAACACCCGCATGCTGCTGACTCTCTGACCTGTCCGCAAGCCCACCGCGAGAAAGTGATCGACCGTGCCGATCTTCGCCGTCCACTACACCTACACCGAGGCCACCGCCGCCGAGCGGGCCACGCACCGCCCCGAGCATCGCGGGTGGCTCAACGCGCTCGTCGACGCGGGCACGGTGCTCACCAGCGGCCCGTACCCGGACGGTACCGGCGCGCTGCTGATCTTCCGGGCCGAGGACGCGCCGTCGCTGACCACGCTGCTGACCGAGGACCCGTTCGCGAAGCTGGACCTCATCGAGGCCGTGCGCGTCGTCGAATGGCTGCCGGTGATGGGCGCCTTCGCCGAGTGAGCGCCCGCTGACACAGCACTGCCCCGGACACCACGACGGTTCCGGGGCAGTGCGCGGTCAGGAGGAGGTGGTGCGGCGGGTCTTGAGCAGGCTCGCCACCGTGGCGATCACCAGGATGCCGATGATCACGCTCAGCGAGAACACGGTGGAGATCTCCGGCACGCTCACATGCTCACCGCCGTTGATGAACGGCAGCGTGTTCTCGTGCAGGGCGTGCAGCACCAGTTTGACGCCGATGAACGCCAGGATGGCGGCCAGGCCGTAGGACAGGTACACCAGGCGGTCGAGCAGGCCGCCGATGAGGAAGAACAGCTGGCGCAGGCCCATCAGCGCGAAGGCGTTGGCGGTGAACACCAGATAGGGCTGCTCGGTGAGGCCGTAGATGGCCGGAATCGAGTCCAGGGCGAAGAGCAGGTCCGCGAAGCCGATGGCCAGCAGCGCCAGCAGCAGCGGGGTCACCACGCGTTTGCCGTCGATCCGGGTGACGAGTTTGTCGCCGTCGTACTGATCGGTGGTGGGCAGGATCCGCTTGGCCAGCGCCACGATGCGGCTGTCACGTTGCTGTTCGTGCTCGACCTCGTGTCCGCTCTCGCGCAGCAGGTTCACCGCGGTGTAGATCAGGAACGCGCCGAACAGGTAGAACACCCAGCTGAACGCGCTGATCGCGGCCGCGCCGACGGCGATGAACGCACCGCGCATCACCAGCGCCAGCACGATGCCGATGAGCAGCACCTTCTGCTGATAGATCCGCGGCACCGCGAAGGTGCTCATGATGATGAGGAAGATGAACAGGTTGTCCACCGAGAGGGCCTTCTCGGTGACGAAGCCCGCGTAGTACTCCCCGGCGTAGGTGCCGCCCCATTTCCAGGCGACGAAGAGGCCGAACAGCAGCGCCAGGCCGATGTAGACGGCCGACCAGAAGCCCGATTCCTTGAAGGTCGGCTCGTGCGGTGTGCGGACGTGGGCGAAGAAGTCGAAGACGAACAAGGCGAGGATCACCACACCGGTGATCACCCACTCGAGCGTGGTCACCTGCATGTGGTGGTCCGATCGATGAAGTTCATGTCGTCCATCATGCCCGAAATGTCCGTTTCAGTCGGCTTTGCGGAACGCTTGCTCGTCATGATTTCACACACAGGCACCCTGACCTGCGCACGGGCCGGTCGGCGCGTCGGAAAAATCCGTTTCGCCGAACGCCGTGCGCTGCTACCGTCGACGCATCGTCACCCCATCGGTACCCCGAGAGGAGCTAGCCGTGAACGGATCCACCGCGAAGTACGAACGCCGTGTCGAGATGCACCGGCTACCCCTGGGTGCCGTGCGGCCGCAGCGCTTTTCGAGCGCCCGCGGCGACTGCTGACCGGCATCGTCCGGCCCTAGGCCGCTAGGCACCCCTCCCCCACCTCGGGCCGAGCGCCCGCGTACCCCTGCCCGCCCTGTGCGGTCCGGGGCGATCACCCATTCCCTCGTAGCCCAACTGGCAGAGGCACCGGTCTCAGGTACCGGCAAGTGCGAGTTCGACTCTCGCCGAGGGAACCGTCCACACTCCCGGCTCACGCAGGTGCCGACGGGCTGTCGAGGCCCGTCCCGCGCGGTTCGACTCCGCGGTGAGCCACGGTCCCTCCTCGTTCGTCGCCGTCTACTCCCGGCACGGTCAGAGCAAACCAGTATCGCGCGCCGACCGGCGTGCGTTCGACCTACTCGTCCTCGGCGCCGCCGGGGTCGCCACCCCGGATCGACCACAGCAATCCGTCCAGCTCGTCGGGCTTGATCAGCACGTCGCGCGCCTTGGAACCCTCGCTGGGGCCGACGACGCCGCGCGTCTCCATCAGGTCCATCAACCGGCCCGCCTTGGCGAAGCCGACGCGCAGCTTGCGCTGCAGCATCGAGGTGGAGCCGAACTGCGAGGTGACCACCAGCTCCACGGCCTGCAACAGCACATCCATGTCGTCGCCGATGTCGGGGTCGACGTCCTTGACCTCGCCGGCCTTGGCGGCCGTGACGCCCTCCTGGTACTCGGGCTCGGCCTGGGTCTTGCTGAACTCGACGACCGCGTGGATCTCCTCGTCGGAGATGAACGCGCCCTGCAGACGGGTCGGCTTGCCCGCGCCCATCGGCAGGAACAGGCCGTCGCCCATGCCGATCAGCTTCTCCGCGCCCGGTTGATCCAGGATGACGCGCGAGTCGGTCAGCGACGAGGTCGCGAAGGCCAGCCGCGAGGGCACGTTGGTCTTGATCAGGCCGGTCACGACGTCCACCGACGGGCGCTGGGTCGCCAGCACCAGGTGGATGCCCGCGGCGCGGGCCTTCTGGGTGATCCGCACGATCGCGTCCTCGACGTCGCGCGGGGCGGTCATCATGAGGTCGGCGAGCTCGTCGACGATCGCCAGGATGTACGGATACGGGCGGTAGACCCGCTCGCTGCCCAGCGGCGCGGTGATCTGGCCCGACTTCACCTTCTTGTTGAAGTCGTCGATGTGGCGGACCTTGTTGGCCTGCATGTCCTGATAGCGCTGTTCCATCTCCTCGACCAGCCAGGCCAGCGCGGCGGCGGCCTTCTTCGGCTGGGTGATGATGGGCGTGATCAGGTGCGGAATGCCCTCGTACGGCGTGAGTTCCACCATCTTCGGGTCGATCAGGATCATCCTGACCTCTTCCGGGGTGGCCCGGTGCAGCAGCGAGATCAGCATCGAGTTCACGAAACTCGACTTACCGGAACCGGTGGAACCGGCCACCAGCAGGTGGGGCATCTTGGCCAGGTTCGCCGAGACGAACTCGCCCTCGATGTTCTTGCCGAGCCCGATCACCAGCGGGTGATGGTCGTTGCGGGTGTGCGGCGACTTGAGCACGTCGGCCAGGCGCACCAGTTCGCGGTCGGAGTTGGGCACCTCGATGCCGACCGCGGACTTGCCGGGAATCGGCGCGAGCAGGCGCACGTTCTCGGTCGCGACCGCGTAGGCGAGGTTGCGGGCCAGCGCGGTGATCTTCTCGACCTTGACGCCGGGGCCCAGCTCCACCTCGTAGCGGGTGACCGTCGGGCCGCGCACGAAACCGGTGACCGCGGCGTCGATCTTGAACTGCACCAGCACCTCGGTGATCGCCTCGATCATCGATTCGTTGGCGGCCGAACGCTTCTTGGGCGGTTCACCGTCGAGCAGCAGGGTCAGCGGCGGCAGGGTGTAGTCGCCGTCGACGACCCGGTCGGTGACGAACTCCGGCTCCGGCGGGGCGGGCGGGGTCTGGTCGACGACCTTGGCGGGCGGGCGCTTGCGCGCCGGCTTCGGGGCGGGCTCGGGCGCGGGCGGTTCCTCGTCGAGGCGCAGCTGCTTGGCTTCGCGCAGCGGGGGTTCGCCCAGCGATTCGGTGAGCGCGTCGGAGCCGCCGAACTCGTCGGGCGGGTAGTTGTCGTCGGGGGTACGGCCACGGCGACGGGTCCGGTTGCGGTGCAGCGGGAAACCGTCGTCGTCGTAGTTGGCCGGGTCGTAGGGATCGTCGTCGCCGTCGTGCTCGCCGAGGCCGAAGTACTCCCGCAGCGCCGTTGGCACCTCGCGCACCGTGGTCCCGGTGAGCAGCAGGACACCGAACACCATGGCCAGCAACAGAATCGGTAGCGCCAGCCAGGGCGTGAGCCCCTGCCCGAGCGGACCGCCGACGGCGTAGCCGAGGAGGCCCGCCGCCCGCGAACGCCCGTGCGCGTCGGCGGGCGACCCGGCGGCCAGATGCCAGATGCCGAGCGCGGGCAGCACGACGAGCAGGCCGCCCAGCACCAGCCGGGGCCGGATCTCCGGATGCGGCTCGGTGCGCATGAGCACCACGGCGAGGGCGATGAACAACAGCGGAGCCAGTCCGCCCGCGGTACCCGCGACGGCGCGCACGACGTCTTCGAGGAAACGGCCGACGGGTCCGCCCGCCGAGAGCCACATGGCGGCGGCGATGACCGCGCTCACCGCGATGAGCGCCAGACCGATGCCGTCGCGCCGGTGTCCGTGCTCGATCTCCCCGGCGCGGCTCAGCGTGCGGGTCGTGGCGCCGACGCCGCGCGCCAGCATGGTCCAGCCGCTGCCGACGCCGCGCCCGATCACCGCCAGCGGCGCGGTGTTCGACGCGCGTTTGACCGGCCTGCGCGCGGGGGCGGTACGCCCGCGTGGCGCCGCCGACGCTCGCGGAGTCGTCGAGCGAGATCGCGGCGGCGGCGTCTGCCCCCGGCTCGATCCCGCCCGCGCCCGAGAGGTCGTGGTGCTGCGGGACTTACCTGCCATGACCATCAGGCTAGCCGCTCAGGCCCCGTCCGGACCATCCGCAACACTGGTCCCACCCCGGTTGCGACGGTGATCTCACCCGCAGGCGCAGGTCGCGGGCCCCCGGTCAGCGTGGGGAAAACTCGCGCGCGACCGCGTTTCGCGGGCCCGGACTTGTCGAATCCTTACCGAACTCCTGTATTTCGGCCCGTAGGCGGCGCTACGGCTGGCGCGCGCGAGGTGCCGCTCGGTACGTTGACTGCGCTCCATCGGGTCGGTTGACCCGTGCTTACGAAGGGGAAGCAACAAGTGAAGAGAATGCTCACCAGCGCGGCCGTGCTCGGTGCCACCACCGCGGCGTTGTTCGCGGGGCACATCGCTCCGGCCCAGGCGCAGTCGAGCAATTACGGTGCCATCGCGGTATCGATCAAACCGGGGGTCTACGGGTACGCCACCGACTACGGCAGCTATGCCGAGGCGGAGGCAGGCGCGATGGCGGCATGCCGGCGCGGCGGAGGCGGCGGCGGGTGCGATGTGAAGGTGTCGTATCGCAACGGCTGCGGCGCTATCGCGATCTCGCGCGGCTGGTGGAGCTACGGCTCGGCCTCGACCATCGGCGGCGCCAAACGCGAAGCGCTGAACAACAATCCGGGCAACGCCAGCATCAAGCACTGGAACTGCACCAGCGGTTACCAGCTCTAGCCCGACCCGTATCGAGAACAGTATCTGGGGAGTTGTAGTGACCAACCGTCCACTGAAGACCGCCACCGCCCTCGTCGCGATCGTCGCGGCGCTCGGGCTCAGCGCGTGCAGCAGCGATTCGGGCTCGTCGAGCGCGGGCGCGAGCAGCACGACCGCCGCGGGCGGCGCCTTCGAATCGGGCAATACCAAGCAGGGCAAGGAAGAAGGCGGCGACCTCGCGGTCACCACCCCGCCCAACCTGCCCAAGCCGACCGCCGAGGAACTGAACAGCCGGATCAACAAGGCGCTGGCGGGCAAGCTCACCGGCGACGAGAAGAAGACCTACATCGAGGACGCCGATCAGGATCCGATGCTGGTCGACAAGTTCGTCGACGCCGCGAACAAGAACAAGGTGACCGTCGCGATCACCAAGGTCGGCGAGCCCGCCGACGGCAAGCTCAAGGCCGACGCCGATGTCACCATCGACGGCAAGCCGGTGCAGGACGCCTTCGTCGACTTCGTCGCCGAGGACGATTCCTGGAAGGTCTCGCACACCTTCGCCTGCAACATCGTGAAGTCGGCCAAGCTCGACTCCGCGGCCTGCCAGGCCTGACCCGCGACCACAACCGCCGGGCGACAGTGTCGCCCGGCGGTTGTCGGTCTCGGAAGGTCAGACGCCGATGACCGTCGGCACGATCATCGGACGGCGACGGTAGGTGTCGGCGACCCAGCGGCCGACCACCCGGCGCACGCCCTGGGCGATGCGGTGGGTGTCGGTGATGCCCTCGCCCGCCAGCCGCAGCAGCTCGGACTCCACCAGCTCGTTCGCGCCGTTGAGCGCGGTCGGGTCGTCGGAGAAGCCGCGGCCGTTGAGCTCGGTGCTGACGGCCTTGCCCGTGGTCGAGTCGATGACGACGGTGATCGAGATGAAACCGCCCTCGCCCAGGACCAGGCGGTCCGACAGGGTCGACTCGCCGACGTCGCCGACCGAGAGGCCGTCGACGTAGACGTGCCCGACCGGAACCCGGCCGACGATGGAGGCGATG
Organism: Nocardia sp. No.11; assembly: GCF_038752175.1. Lineage (NCBI taxonomy): Bacteria > Bacillati > Actinomycetota > Actinomycetes > Mycobacteriales > Nocardiaceae > Nocardia > Nocardia sp. No.11. Next base: position 8,710 of record NZ_JBCGFB010000170.1, read on the forward strand.
CCGTCGACCAGGTCGACCACCACGCCGTCCTCGGCCAGCACGACCCGCTCCTCCGGCACGCCGGTGGCCACCGCGAGCGCGGCGTTGGCGCGCAGGTGCCGCCATTCGCCGTGCACGGGCATGGCGTTGGTCGGGCGCACCGCGTTGTACAGGTACAGCAGCTCACCGGCCGAGGCGTGACCGGAGACGTGCACCTTCGCGTTCTGCTGGGTGATGACCGTGGCGCCGAGCCGGGCCAGGCCGTTGACCACCGCGAACACCGAGTTCTCGTTGCCGGGGATCAGCGAGGAGGCCAGCACGATCAGGTCGTCGGCGCGGATGTTGATCTGGCGGTGGTCACCGCGCGCCATCCGGGCCAGCGCCGAGAGCGGTTCGCCCTGGGAACCGGTGGAGATCAGCACCAGGCGGTTGCCGGGCAGGTTCGCGGCCTGGTCCATCTCGACGACCACGTTGTCGGGCACCGTCAGATAGCCCAGATCCTGGGCGATCTGCATGTTGCGCACCATCGAGCGGCCGACGAAGCAGACCTTGCGGTTGTACTTCTGTGCCACGTCGACGACCTGCTGGATGCGGTGCACGTGGCTGGCGAAGGAGGCGACGATGACGCGGTTGCGCGCCTTGCCGATGACATTGTCGAGCACCCCGCCGATCTCGCGCTCGGGAGTGACGAAGCCGGGGACCTCGGCGTTGGTGGAGTCGACCAGGAACAGGTCGACTCCCTCGTCGCCGAGGCGCGAGAAGCCGGCCAGGTCGGTCAGGCGGCCGTCGAGCGGCAGCTGGTCGAGCTTGATGTCACCGGTGTGCAGCACGACGCCCGCCTTGGTGCGGATGGCGACCGCGATGGCGTCGGGGATCGAGTGGTTGACCGCGAAGTACTCGCACTCGAACGGGCCGTGCACGGTGGTCTCGCCCTCGGCGACCTCCATGAGCTTGGGCTGCAGCCGGTGCTCACGGCACTTGGCGGCGACCAGCGCGAGGGTGAACCGCGCGCCGATCACGGGGATGTCGGGACGGTTGCGCAGCAGGAACGGCACCGCGCCGATGTGGTCCTCGTGACCGTGGGTGAGCACGATGGCGACGATGTCGTCCATCCGGTCCTCGATGGGCCGGAAGTCGGGCAGGATCAGGTCGACGCCGGGCTGCTGGTCCTCGGGGAACAGCACACCGCAGTCGACGATCAACAGCTTGCCGTCGTACTCGAACACGGTCATGTTGCGGCCGATTTCGCCGATGCCGCCGAGCGCGAACACCCGCAGGCCGTTCTTGGGCAGCTTCGGCGGGGCGCCGAGCCGGTCCTGGGGCGCCTTCTCGCGCGGCTCGGCCACGGGCGCGGAACCCCGGCCACGGCCGCTGCCCTGCCGGC
>NZ_JBCGFB010000171.1:0-9903 GCF_038752175.1 Nocardia sp. No.11
GCGCCCGCCCACGCCACCAGCCGGGGCGCGGCGATCGCGGCCCGCGGCCGGGCACCGCGCCGCCACCACAGCAGCGAGTAGCCGGTCTGCATGACGGCGAACGAGGAGGCGCCCGCGATCAGGCGCTTGTCGTCGTCGGGGTCGATCAGCAGCACGTCACCGACGGTGGCCGCGGCCAGCGAGCCGAGCAGGATCCGGCGTTCGGCCGGGTCGAGCTCGACACCGCTGGTGACGGTGTCGGCCGCCAGCAGCGGCATCAGCAGCGGCTTGGTCAGCCATTGCAGCCGTTCGCGACCGGTGACGGCACCGAAGACGGTGACCGCCGCCGCCGCGAGGTATCCGGCGCGCAGCGGTCGCACGTCAGAAGCTCGTTTCTTTCGGGGCGGGCGGCAGGGTGACGACCTGGCCCGCGTAGCTCAGCCCGGCGCCGAAGCCGAGCAACAGCGCCAGCTGACCACCCTTCGCCTTACCGGTGACCAGCATCTCCTCCATCGCCAGCGGGATCGAGGCGGCCGAGGTGTTGCCGGTGTTCTCGATGTCGTTGGCCATCGGAATGCCCTCGGCCAGGCCGAGGTTCTTCTTCATCAGCTCGTTGATCCGGGCGTTGGCCTGGTGCGGGATGAACACCTCGATGTCCTCCTTGGCCACGCCGGAGGCGTCCAGCGCCGCCGACAGCGCGCGCGGCAGAGTCACCGCGGCCCAGCGGAAGACCTTCGGGCCCTCCATGTGCAGCGACATCCGGCCGATCGGCTCGACCTCGGGGTCGGTGCCCTGCATGGCCTGGGCCTTGTTCATGTACGCGAGGAAGTCGACATCCTGGGCGATGGCCTCGGCGTTCTCGCCGTCGCTGCCCCACACCGTCGGCGAGATGCCGTTCTCCTCGGCCGGGCCGACGACCACGGCGCCCGCGCCGTCACCGAAGATCATCGCGGTGCCGCGGTCGGTCGGGTCGAGGCCGACGGTCATCGTCTCGGCGCCGATCACCAGCACGTAGTCGGCCGAACCGGCGCGGATCAGGTCGGCGGCGACGCCGAGGCCGTAGCCGAAGCCACCGCAGCCGGAGGTGAGGTCGAAGGCAGCCACGCCGTTGAGGCCGAGATCGGAGGCCACCGACGGCGCGCCGTGCGGGGTGAGCTTGAGCCAGCTCGACGTGCACAGGATGACCGCGCCGATCTGGGCGCGCTCGATCGGGGAGTTCTTCAGCGCGCGGTCACCGGCGGCCGCGGCGATCGACCGGATGGTCTCGTCGCCGCTGATCCAGCGACGGTTGTGGATACCGGTGCGCTCGAAAATCCACTCGGGCGTCGAGTCGAGCTTTTCGCACACTTCAGCATTGCTGACGATGCGCTGCGGTCGGTACGCACCGATCCCGAGCATCGCAACGTTGTCGCGACTCTTGTTAACTGCAATGCTCACCACAGGTGACTCACACGTCCTTCAGACTTACCGGACGACCACATCGTCATCCAGGTTTGGCGTTGTTCAGGCTAACCCAGAGCAAGGTCATCGAGCCCGAGGATGGACCGATACTCCAGCCCCTCCGCGGCAATGACCTGGTCAGCACCGGTTTCCCGGTCGACGACAGTAGCGACGCCGACCACGATCGCGCCCGCGTCGCGCAGCGCGCGAACCGCGGTCAGCGGCGAGTTGCCCGTGGTGGTGGTGTCCTCGACGACCAGCACCCGCTTGCCCACGATGTCGGGGCCCTCGATCTGGCGCTGCATACCGTGCGCCTTGGCCGCCTTGCGGACGACGAACGCGTCGATCGGGCGACCCGGCGCGTGCATGACCGCCATCGCGACCGGATCGGCGCCCATGGTGAGTCCACCGACGGCGTCGAAGTCCCAGTCGGCGACCAGTTCGCGCAGCAGCGAACCGATCAGCGGGGCGGCCTGGTGGTGCAGCGTCGCGCGGCGCAGGTCGACGTAGTAGTCGGCCTCCTTGCCCGAGGACAGCGTCACCTTGCCGTGCACGACCGCGAGCTCGCGCACGAGCGCGGCCAGCTGGTCGCGATCCGCCTCGGTGAGCGCCTGACGTGCCTGGTCGATCATCGTTTGCGTGTCCTTTCGGTCATGAGCCGGGCCGGTGCTAACGCTACGCGCCGCGTTTCGGCCCAGCGCTCATGGCCTAGGTCCGTCCGCGCGCGTTGAAGAGTCCGCGATTGAGGCGCGTCACCAGGGTTCGTGGGACGAAACCCGCCACCGCGGTGAGCACCTTGTACTGCACGCCGGGCACGCTGATGACCTTGCCGGAGTCCAGATCCTGCAGGCACCCGTCGACGACCTGGTCGACGTCGAGCCACAGGCGCTTCGGCAGCGAACCCATCTCGATGCCCGCGCGCTCGTGGAACTCGGTGTGCACGAACCCGGGGCACAGCGCCTGGACGCGGACACCCGTGCCCGACAATCCACCCGCCAGCCCCTCCGAGAAGGATACGACGTAGGCCTTGGAGGCCGAGTAGGTCGACCCCCGACCGGGGATCAGCCCGGCTACGCTCGCGACATTGACGATCGACCCGGAGGCCGCGGCGATCATCGCGGGCAGCGCGGCCCTGCACAGCTGCAATACCGAGGTGACGTTGACGTCGAGCTGGGCCTGCAGCTCGGCGGGCTCGATGGTCCAGAACTCCCCCGAGTGCGCGAAACCCGCGTTGTTGACCAGGAATTCGAGACCCTGGGCAGCGCGGTCGGCGACCCGGGCGCGGTCCTCGTCGTCGGCGAGGTCGGCGACGAGCACCTCGGCGGAGGTGGCGTAGCGGCGGCCGAGCTCGTCGGCGAGCGCGCGCAGCCGCTCCTCGTTCCTGGCGACGAGCACCAGGTCGTAGCCGAGGCTGGCGAGACGGTGGGCGAAACCCTGGCCGATCCCGGACGTCGGTCCGGTGATCATGGCCACGGGACGGTGCACGCCGGGTAGGCGCACTGGGCTGTCAGTCATCGCAGGTCGATTCCGGTCGAGACGAGTAGGCTGCCGCGGCGCCGATCGCCGCGGCACTGGTCACTTCGGTACCGGCCCCTGGTACGGGCGGAAACCGGGGTGGAAGGGGCCGCCGGGCTGTCCGGATTCGGACTCCTCGGCGTGCGGCAGCGGCGGTTCTACGCGCGGACGCGGTTCGGGGACCACGGCCAGCGACGGCCGCTTCGGAGGCTCGCCGAGCGGGCGGCGGCCCGGCGCCGGCTGATCCTCGAATTCGGGATCGTCGAGGTCGGGGTCGTAATCGTCGGCGGTGTAGGCGGGCCTGCCCGCCGGGCGACGGCTGTACTCGGCGTAGTCGTCGGGCTCGCCGGCCGCCTGCGGGGCGGCGCCGCGGGAGCCGAAGCCCGGCTCGTCGCGGTAGCGGTCGTCGGCGTCGAGTTCGTCGTCCGGGCCGGGGAACCGGGTGCGGCCGTGGTCGGAGTAGTCCTCGGTGACCGGGCGGGCGGGCGCGAATTCGCCGGACGCGCGGTCGTCGTCGACGTCGTCCTCGTCGTAGACCGGCCGCGGGCCCGTGCCCAGCGGCTGGTCGGCATTGCTGCGCGGCCGGGTGAACTCGCTCGGCTCGGCGACCGGCGGCAGCACGTGCAGCAGGCCGGACAGGCGCAGCACCGCGTCGATCGCGGTCTCCCAGTCCTTGGCGCCGCTGCCGACGGGCAGCATGCCGAGGGTCCAGTTGCCCTCGCTCCACAGCATCTGCACGGTGTCGGTCAGCGACTCGATGAAGCCGACCATCCGCTGATCGACCGCGTGCCTGGCGATCTCGGGATCGGTCGCGAAGACGACCCGGTCACCGATCGCGCCGAGCAGTTCCAAATCGTGGTCCTTCGGCGGCGACGCGGTCTTGAGCCGCATGTCGACGTCGATCTCGGAACCGATCTGCCTGCGCACCGCCACCAGGGTGGCCGCGTCCTCCAGATCGAAGAGCACGAACTTCTCACCCTTGCGGATGCCGGAGACCACGTCGACCGCCGAGAGATAGCCGAGCTTGGCCAGTGCGCCCCGACGCCACGTCGAGGCGAGCGCGGGCTCGACCGAAACATAGGTATAACCCTGGGACTTCGCCCAGACCTGGCGGGCGTGCCCGGTCCGCTGTCGCTGGACCCGATCGAAATACAGCAGTACGACCGCACCCACGAGTGCGATCGCCGCTAACCCGAACCACATAGCCGTCATCGTCGCCTAGCCTATCCAGCCGTCGCCGTGATCGCCCGGCAGTGCCGGGCTTTCGACGCGCGGGTCGCTCATCGGGGGCCGCCTGGCAACGCCGTACTGATGATGATCTTGGCGTGGATCGACCCGTCTGGGTTCTTGTCGCCCTGCACCATAACCATGTCGCCGACGGGCAGCTCTCTCGCCTTCGTGCTGGTCAGCGAGATCACCTGGGTGGCATCGTCGATCAGCACCCGAACTGTCGACCCGCCGAGGGTGCTCATGGTGATCTCGGTGCCGGTGTTGGCGGTGATGCTGCCCATCGTGGCACCGAGATCGTCGCCACCGCCGAGACCGGGCAGCCCGGGCAGGCCACTCGCGCTGGGCGGCACGACCGGAGTGGTCTGCCTGCTGGTCGGCGGCGCCACCTGGCTGGTGGTCAGCCCCGACGCGGTGGTGTCGTCATCGGAGGAGTTGCCGCTGAGCACCAGGCCGGCGAGCACACCGCCGACCGCGATCAGCGCGAGCACGCCCAGGCCGAGCGCGATCCACAAACCGGTGTGCCGCTTCGGCGGTTCGCCCTGGTCACCGTCCTGCGGCCGGGGCGGGTAGCCCGGAGGCGGCGGGGCCGGATAGCCCTGGTCGTAGCCGGGGGGCGGCTGGTGTGGTGGCGGTTGCGCTGCGGGATAACCGCTTTCGTAGGCGCCCCACTGCGCGTCGTGCGGAGGCAAGGCCTGCGTCGGGTTCGACGGCTGCCCCCACTCGTCGAATCCACCGCCTCCGTACGGCTTGGTCGAATCCATGCCCGGCGAACCCAACCGTTCGGTCGGCGAATCCTCCGGGCGTTGCCCCCACGGATCGTTCGGGTTCGTCATGAGCTCCAGCGTAGGTCAGCGCGGTGCGTTGGGAGGTCCCTACGCACCGCGCTGTGGATATTTCACGAGCTGTGGACAGCCTCGCGACCGACGACCAGCGTGTCGGTGGCGTCGTCTACGCTCACCCGCACCGTGTCGCCGTCGACGACCGCGCCGGAGAGCAGCTCCTTGGCCAGGCTGTCGCCGATGGCCTGCTGGATCAGCCTGCGCAGCGGCCGCGCACCGTAGGCCGGGTCGTAGCCGCGCACCGCCAGCCACTGCTTGGCCTCGTCGGTGACATCGAGGGTCAGCCGCCGCTGCGAGAGCCGCTTCTGCAGCTGCCGCAGGTTGATGTCGACGATCGACTCCAACTGCTTGGCGTCGAGCGCGTGGAACATCACGACGTCGTCGAGCCGGTTGAGGAACTCCGGCTTGAACGCGCGCCGCACCGCCTCCATCACGTGCTCCCGATCGCCGCCCGCACCCAGGTTGGAGGTGAGGATGAGGATCGTGTTGCGGAAGTCGACCGTGCGGCCCTGGCTGTCGGTCAGCCTGCCCTCGTCGAGAACCTGCAGCAGGATGTCGAAGACGTCCGGGTGCGCCTTCTCGATCTCGTCGAACAGCACCACCGAGTACGGCCGCCTGCGCACCGCCTCGGTGAGCTGGCCACCCTGGTCGTAGCCGACGTATCCGGGCGGCGCGCCGACCAGACGAGCCACCGAGTGCTTCTCGCTGTACTCGCTCATGTCGATGCGGACCATGGCGCGTTCGTCGGCGAACAGGAAGTCCGCCAGCGACTTCGCCAGCTCGGTCTTGCCCACGCCGGTCGGACCGACGAACAGGAACGACCCGGTCGGGCGATTGGGATCGGCGACCCCGGCCCGCGCCCGGCGCACCGCGTCGGACACCGCCTGCACCGCTTCTTCCTGCCCGACGACGCGCCCGGCGACCTCGGTCTCCATCCGCAGCAGCTTGGCGGTCTCGCCCTCGAGCATCCGGCCGACCGGCACACCCGTCCACGACGACACCACGTCGGCGATGTCGTCGGGGGTGACCTCCTCGTTGAGCATCACGTCGCCGTCCGGCGCCGCGCCGCTGACCTGCTCGGCCGCGGCGAGCTCCTTCTCCAGCGCGGGGATCCGACCGTAGCGCAGCTCGGCGGCCTTGCCCAGGTCACCGTCGCGCTCGGCGCGCTCGGACTCCCCGCGCAGCGCCTCGAGCTGCTCCTTGAGCCCGCGCACCGAGTCGATCGCGTTCTTCTCGTTCTGCCACCGGGTGGTCAGCTGGCTGAGCTTCTCGCGGTCGTCGGCCAGTTCCTGCCGCAGCTTCTCGAGCCGCTGCTTGGAGCCCTCGTCGGTCTCCTTCTCCAGCGCGACCTCCTCGATCTCGAGGCGGCGCACGGCCCGCTCCACCTCGTCGATCTCGACCGGCCGGGAGTCGATCTCCATGCGCAGTCGCGAGGCCGACTCGTCGATCAGGTCGATCGCCTTGTCGGGCAGGAACCGGGAGGTGATGTAGCGGTCCGACAGGGTCGCGGCAGCCACCAGCGCGGAATCGGTGATCCGCACGCCGTGATGCACCTCGTAGCGCTCCTTGATGCCGCGCAGGATGCCGATGGTGTCGGCCACCGACGGCTCACCGACCATGACCTGCTGGAACCGGCGCTCGAGTGCCGCGTCCTTCTCGATGTACTTGCGGTACTCGTCGAGTGTGGTCGCGCCGACCAGGCGCAGTTCACCGCGCGCGAGCAGCGGCTTGATCATGTTGCCCGCGTCCATCGCCGAGTCGCCGGTGCCGCCGGCGCCGACGATGGTGTGCAGCTCGTCGATGAAGGTGATGATCTCGCCCGCGCTGTTCTTGATGTCGTCGAGCACGGCCTTGAGCCGCTCCTCGAACTCACCGCGATACTTCGCGCCCGCGACCATCGCGCCCAGGTCGAGCGAGACGACCTTCTTGTTGCGCAACGACTCCGGGACGTCGCCCTCGATGATCCGGCGCGCCAGACCCTCCACGATGGCGGTCTTGCCGACGCCGGGCTCGCCGATGAGCACCGGGTTGTTCTTGGTGCGCCGCGAGAGCACCTGCACGACGCGGCGGATCTCGGTGTCGCGACCGATCACCGGGTCGAGCTTGCCCGCGCGGGCGGCCTCGGTGAGGTCGGTGGAGTACTTCTCCAGGGCCTGGTAGCTGGCTTCCGGGTCGGGATTGGTGACCCGCGCGCTGCCGCGCACCGTGGTGAAGGCATCCCGCAGCGCCTCGGGGCTCGCGCCGTGCCTGCGCAGCAGCTTGGCCACCTCGGAGTCGCCGTCGGCCAGGCCGACCAGCAGATTCTCGGTCGAGACGTACTCGTCGCCCAGCTCGGTGGCCAGACGCTGCGCGGCGGCCAGCGCCGCCAGTGCCTCGCGGCCGAGCTGCGGTGTGGTGGTCGCACCGGTCGCGCGCGGCAGCCGGTCGGCGATGTCGCCCGCTTCGCGCTCGACGGTCGCCGGGTCGACGCCGATGGCCTTCAGCAGCGGGGCGGCGATGCCATCGGTTTGATCCAGCAACGCCACCAGCAAGTGCGCCGGACGGATCTCCGGGTTGCCTGCCGCCGAAGCGGCCTGAAGGGCGGCGGTCAGCGCCGCCTGTGTCTTGGTGGTGGGATTGAACGAGTCCACAGATCTCCTCGGGTAGGTCAGGTATCGACTGGTTCAACGCTCACAAAGTTGAGTCTGTTCCACTCAACTCCAACTTTTTCCGGTGGGCACCGAATCGGTCTTCACGCTACGCCGCGACACCACCGAAGACGATCAATCACCGCACGTCGCAAGGCTGTCCGCCTAGGATTGCCGTGCCCGGACCACCCGAGGAAGAGGAGCCGACCGATGCGCGCGATCGTGGTTCAGAAGTTCGGTGCCACTCCCGAACTGGCCGAGATGCCGGTGCCGGAGCCCGGGCGCGGGGAGGTGCAGGTCGCGCTCGACGCCGCCGGGGTCAACCCGTTCGACCTGAAAATGGCCGACGGCATCCTCGAGGGCAAGATGCCCACCGACTTCCCGATGATCCTCGGCGTCGACGGCGCCGGCACGATCTCGGCGGTCGGCGCGGGCGTGCGCTCGTTCGCCGTCGGTGACCGGGTGGTCGGCAAGTTCCTCACCGCACCCGCCGGGCACGGCAGCTGGGCGCAATACGCGACCCTGCCCGAGGACGCCACGCTGGTGCCGATCCCCGAGGGCGTCACCTCGGTCACCGCCGCCGCCCTCCCGGTCGCGGGCGTCACCGCCCAGGACCTGGTCGACACCGCCCGGATCCGCCCCGGGCAGACGGTGCTGATCGTCGGCGCGACCGGCGGTGTCGGCTCCTTCCTGGTCCAGCTCGCCAATATCGCCGGCGCCCACGTGATCGCCACCGCCCGCGGCGACGCCGCCGACCAGGTCGCCCGCCTGGGCGCCGCGGAAACCATCGACTACACCCAGATCCGCCCCGCCGATCCCACTGTGGTCGACCCCGACCCCGCCACCCAGCGCGACTCCAGCATCACCGGCGCCGTCCGCTTCACCCATCCCGACGGCATCGACGTCCTCTTCGACCTGGTCAGCAGCCCCGCCGATTTCGCCACCCACGCCACCCTCGTCCGCCGCGGCGGACGCGCCTACTCCACCGTCTGGGCCGCCGACGAGCCCACCCTGCGCGAACACGACATCGCCGGCGGCAACTTCGAATCCAAAGGTCGCGGACCCGAACTGAGCCGCCTGCTCGCCCGCGTCGCCTCGGGCGACGTGGTCGTTCCCGTGGAAGCCACCGTCCCCCTCGAAGCCGCCCCGGCCGTCCTCGGCGCGGGCAGCGCTCGCGGAAAGACTGTCCTGGCCATCTGATTCCAGCCGACGAAGGCGATCCATCGATGTATCCGGCCGCAGATCATTCGGCTGTCGAGTGGCGCGGTCGGGGCACCGGCGGCGAGCACTGGCGAGGTCAGCGGGGGCGGTAGATGCCGGATCTGGCCCTGGTCGCGGTGGTGGTGAGGATCGTGGCGAGAGTCGAATGGAGGCGGGTGGGGGTGGTCGGTTTGGCGATGAAGGTGGTTTCGCCGTAGAAGACGTAGCGGCCGTCGTTGGTGAGGTCGTGGAGCTGGAAGTCGTCGCGGCCCTCGGTGTGGCGGTTGTCGACGCTGGCGTGGGCGTAGACGCCGATGTGGGTGAGGGTGTCGGTGGGTTTGGCGAGGAAGGTTTCGAGTTGTTCGCGCGGGGTGGGGTTCCACAGGTCGCGGACATGCGGGCGGGGAGCGGCGAGTTCGGCTGCGGTGACCTTGATTTCGCGGCCGGAGCCGGGACCGACCTTCGGGAGGGTGGACAGGACCGCGGCGGCGAGGTCGTCGGGGGCCATCAAGTACAGGGCGATGTCGCCCGGGTCCGAGTCTTCGCCGGGGGCCTGAACGGCCAAGGCGGCGTAGGTGTCCCGGGTTCCACCGTGTGCGCGGATCGTTCTCGTGCTGCCGGAACCGCCCGCCACTTCGACGCGCGCGTGCGGAGCCAACAGCGCGGCCATGGCGGCGTCGAGGTCGCTGTCGAACTCGGCCATCATGTTCTCGGCGGCCTTGCCGCGCAGCCGGCGGACCTCCGCCCGGGATTCGACACCGACGTGGCGGTGGTGCAGGGGGTACGGCAGCACGTCGCGTCCCGCCGCCTCCCAGAGGGTGCGGAAGTCTAGAGCGGTGAGATGCCAGGTGCGCACGGGGGATCTACTCTGTTCCATCAGGTTTCGCGATTCAGTCGGCGCCGATGACGGGCGGCACCAGCTTGGGCGGATTGTCCAGACCGGTGAGTTCGTCACCGTGTTCCCGGGTGACCAGGTAGTCGGGAATGCCCTTGGTGGATTCGTCGTCCTTGCCCGCGCCCCTGCCGCCGGGGACGCCCATGCCCGGCATGCCCGCCCGGCCCGCGGCCCCGCC
>NZ_JBCGFB010000172.1:0-9902 GCF_038752175.1 Nocardia sp. No.11
CGCTGGTCAGCGCGCAGACCGCCGCCGACCTGGGTGGACGGGCACTGGAACAGGCGCAGGCGAGCGTGCGCGCGTGGGAATCGCGACAGCCGATGGCGGGCGGTTCGCAGGCCGGGGCGGTGCTCGGCGGCATCCTGCTCGACGGTTTCCTGCGCGGCTCGATCGGCGGCGCGACCCGGCGGGGCGGCGGCGGTTTCGGGGGCGGCGGCGGGTACCGGCCCGGTTCCTACGGCGGGTCGTCCGGGTCGCGCCGGGTCAGCCGGGGTGGCCGATTCTGAGTGCTTGACCCTCACACCGTGTGAGGTTCTACACCGGAAGGCGTCATGTTCAGTATCGGAGATTTCGCCAGACACGGTCAGGTGTCGGTGCGCATGCTGCGCCACTACGACGCCGTGGGGTTGTTGCGGCCGGCCCGGGTCGACCCGGCCACCGGCTACCGGTTCTACACGGCCGCGCAGCTGGCCCGGCTCAACCGGATCGTCGCGCTCAAGGAGCTCGGCTTCACGCTCGAGCAGGTGGGCCGGATGCTCGATCCGGGACCTGCCCCGGAGGAACTGCGCGGCATGCTCACCCTGCGCCGGGCGGAGCTGGAGCAGCGGATCGCGGCCGACCACGCCCGGTTGACCGATGTCGAGGCGAGACTCCGAATCATCGAGAAGGAGGGCGTCATGCCCGAACAAGAGGTGGTGCTCAAGCCGGTCGCCGCGGTGCGGGTGGCCGAATCGACCGGATCGGCGGCGGGTTTCGAGCCACAGGCGATCAGTCCGGTGATCCAGCCGCTGTTCGGCGATCTCGCCGACCGGCTGGCGCAGGCCGGCATCGCGATCGCGGGACCGGCGATCGCCTATTACGACGCGCGCGAGGACGGCACCGTCGGGGTGCACGCCTGCATCCCGGTCGCGGTGGAACCCGAAGCGGCGCCGGGATTCTCGATCGTCGACCTGCCCGCGCTGCCGACGGCGGCCACGACCGTCTACCACGGCGATGTCGCCGGGATCGGCACGGCGTGGCAGGCGCTGGGCCGCTGGGTGGAGGACAACGGCTACCGCACCGCGGCGCCGGTCCGCGAGGTCACCCTGGCGTGGACGCCCGATCCCGCGGGCTGGGTCACCGAGTTGCAGGAGCCGCTCGCGCCCCGCTGACGGTCGGCCTCAGGCGGTCGCGGCCTCGTGATCGGCCCGCCAGGTCAGCTCGGCGGCGACCGCCGACAGCAGTTCGGCGGCCCGCACGCCGCCGCCGAGTCTGCCGATGGTCAGCCTGCCCAGGAAGGTGTAGACGAGGAACGTGACCGCCGCCGAGGCGCCGGTCGAGGGCCGCGGATGCGCGGACAGGTAGACGATCTCGTAGTCGTCGAGGATCAGCCCCGCCGGAGCGCGGAAGGCGGGCACCGTGCCGGTATTGGTGAGCGCGATGTGCCCGGCCGTCGAGTGGACGCGGGTGGGACCGAAGAAGTCGGGAAAATGCAGCACCGACTGTTCGATCACGCCGGTGGCCAGGTCGTCGTGCAGGTGCGTGCCGATCCGGCGGGCCAGGGCGACGAGGTCGTCGGTGTCGACGACATCCGTGGTGAAGGCGGCGAGGCCGGAGATGTTCGTGCCCGCGGCCGCCGCGAGCGGCGGTTCGAGTCGCCTGCGCAGGTCGACCGGGTAGACGCAGCCGACCTGGGTCACGTCGTAGACCGACGCGAACGCGCGCAGCACTGCCGCGGTGACCAGCCCGTTCACACTCACCGCGTGCGTGCGGGCCTGCTCGAGCACACGGGCGGTCTCGGTCGGGTCGAGCTGGATGCGCGCGGGCCTGGCCAGCGCGGGGGTGGCGGGCGGCGACGGCTCGACGAGCCCCACCGCGTCGGCGACGACCAGCGGCCGGGTGACGGTCTCCAGTCCCGAGCACGGTCCGCGTTCGGTCCCCCGCTGCGCCAGCAGCGACTCCACCGACACCGGGTACTCCCGTGGCCCGGCCGCGATCGACCCGGTCTCCACGTGATCGGTGTAGTACCCCCACAGCCGCGCGAACAGCTCCACGCAGTGCCCCGCGTCGGCGACGCTGTGGTGCACGAACAGGGTGACCCTGGCCCGATCCTCCTCGGCCAGCACCACATCCAGATAGCCCAGCTGTGCGGCGGGATCCATCGACTCGGTGGGAATCCGGACCTCGTCGGGCTCGCCGAAACTCACCCACGCGCCGACGGGCTCGATGTGCCCGGGACGCAACAGGATTCCGTTCTCCTCGGCGTCCTCGACGATCCGGCACACCAGGATCGGGAAGGCGCGCTGCAGCGCCGCGAACGCCGCGCCGAGGGCGGCCGCGTCGAGTTCACCGCGCAGGGTCACCGAGCGCCCGGTGAAGGTGGCGTGCCGAACGAATCGTTGTTCCGACGGGTCGAGCCCCCGCAGCACGTCTTCCGGTTCCCACAGCACAACGGAAAGAGTGAGGCACGCGGCCGGGCGACGCAAACCGCCGGGTACGCACTGTGATCACCTCCACGCCCCGCAACGCGAGGAGCCCGCATCGCGCGTGGCGATACGGGCTCTGCGTCGGTCTGGTGTCAGGCGCCGAGGAGGCGGGTGGCGAGGTAGGACTCCACCTTGTCCAGGGCGATGCGCTCCTGCGCCATCGAGTCGCGCTCGCGGATCGTGACGGCCTGATCGTCGAGGGTGTCGAAGTCGACGGTGATGCAGAACGGGGTGCCGATCTCGTCCTGGCGACGGTAGCGGCGGCCGATGGCACCGGCATCGTCGAAGTCGACGTTCCAGTGCTTGCGCAGCTGCGCGGCGAGGTCCTTGGCCTTGGGCGTCAGGTCCGCGTTGCGCGACAGCGGCAGCACCGCGGCCTTGACCGGCGACAGGCGCGGGTCAAGCCGCAGGCTGATCCGCTCCTCGGTGGTGCCCTTGGCGGTGGGCACCTGGTCGACGGTGTAGGCGTCGACCAGGAACGCCATCAGCGAGCGGGTCAGACCGGCCGCGGGCTCGATGACGTACGGGATGTAGCGCTCACCGGAGGCCTGATCGAAGTAGCTCAGGTCGGTGCCCGAGTGCTCCGAGTGCGTGCGCAGGTCGTAATCGGTGCGGTTGGCGATGCCCTCGAGCTCGCCCCACTCGCTGCCCTGGAAGCGGAAGCGGTACTCGATATCGGTGGTGCCGGCCGAGTAGTGCGACAGCTTTTCCTTGGGATGGTCGTAGAGGCGCAGGTTGTCGGGATCGATGCCGAGGTCGGTGTACCAGGCCAGGCGGGTCTCGATCCAGTACTTGTGCCACTCGGCGTCTTCGCCGGGCTTGACGAAGAACTCCATCTCCATCTGCTCGAACTCGCGGGTCCGGAAGATGAAGTTGCCGGGGGTGATCTCGTTGCGGAAGCTCTTGCCGATCTGGGCGATGCCGAACGGCGGCTTCTTGCGCGCGGTGGTCTCGACGTTCTTGTAATTGACGAAGATGCCCTGCGCGGTCTCGGGGCGCAGGTAGTGCAGGCCCTCTTCGTCGTCGACCGGGCCGAGGAAGGTCTTGAGCAGGCCGGAGAAATTCTTCGGCTCGGTCCACTTGCCGGGCTGGCCGGTCTCGGGGTCGTTGATGTCGGCCAGGCCGTTGGCCGGCGGGTGGCCGTGCTTCTCCTCGTACGCCTCGAGCAGGTGGTCGGCGCGGTAGCGCTTGTGCGTGTGCAGCGACTCGACCAGCGGATCGGAGAAGGTCTCGACGTGGCCGGAGGCCTCCCAGACCTGGCGCGGCAGGATCACCGAGGAGTCCAGACCGACGACGTCGTCGCGGCTGGTCACCATGGTGCGCCACCACTGCCGCTTGATGTTCTCCTTCAGTTCGACGCCCAGCGGACCGTAGTCCCACGCCGACTTGGTGCCTCCGTAGATCTCACCGCACGGGTAAACCAGGCCCCGGCGCTTGGCGAGGTTGGCAACGGTGTCCACCTTCGACTTGGGTGCCACGCGAGATTTCTCCATCCCTTGGGAGTCGGACAAGTATGCCGACAAGCGTATCGGCACCGGCCGACCGGTCGTGCACCGCACGGGCGAAGTAGCGCCCCGACGGCCGCTCGACGGCGGGTTCACCGTCGAAACGGTCGTCCGGCGACTGCCGATCGCCCCAGCTCAGCGCGTCACGTTCGACATGCGCACGTCTGCATGTCAAAATGGCATCGGTTTCCATTAAGGAGTTGGTTGATGACCACCGATGCCACGGCCGCACACGCGCACACCCCGTACCACTCCCCCGCCCCCGCCACGGTGCCCGCGCGCCAGGTACTCGAGGACGCGGGTGAGCTGCTGCGCGCGCTGGCCGCCCCGGTGCGGATCGCGATCGTGCTGCAGCTGCGCGAGTCGCCGCGCTGTGTGCACGAGCTGGTCGACGCCCTCGGGGTCACCCAGCCGCTGGTCAGCCAGCACCTGCGCATCCTCAAGTCGGCGGGCGTCGTGCACGGCGAACGCTCGGGTCGCGAGGTGCTCTACGAACTCGTCGACGACCACCTCGCGCACATCGTCGTCGACGCCGTCGCCCACGCCGAGGAAGGGTAATCCGTTGGCAGACAATCCCTCCGGCAAGCAGGTCGGAGTCCGCAGCACCCGGCAGCGCAGCGCGATCTCGGCGCTGCTCAGCGATATCGACGAGTTCCGGTCCGCCCAGGAACTGCACGACGAGCTCCGCAAGCGCGGTGAGGGCATCGGCCTGACCACCGTCTACCGGACCCTGCAGTCGCTGGCCGACGCGGGCATGGTCGACGTGCTGCGCACCGACTCCGGCGAGTCCGTCTACCGCCAGTGCTCGAGCGGGCACCACCACCATCTGGTCTGCCGCCACTGCGGCCGCACCGTCGAGGTCGAGGGCCCGACGGTCGAGGCGTGGGCTGCGACGATCGCGGGCGAACACGGCTTCACCGAGGTCAGCCACACCCTGGAGATCTTCGGCACCTGCCGTGACTGCGTCGACGCGCGCGCCCGCGCACAGAAGGACGAGACCGCGACGGTCTAGTTTTTGTGACTCACATCACATGATGGAACCCTCGGTTCGACAGCTCCGTCCAACCTTCACGAAGAGACCGATCCGCACGGTGGTACCGACGGCCCGTGGCCGCCTCGGCGCCGAAGGAGGGGGCAATCGTGAGCACACTCGGTGTCGAACCCGATCAACTGACAGCGCTGGCGACGACGTGGCGGCAGGAGGCCGACGAGGTCGGCGAGCTCGCCTGGACCGCCATGAGCGAGGCCACCGGCGACGGCAGTGACGTCCTGGCCACCGTCCGCGGCCTGGCCGATCCCGCCCAGCAGGCGATGTCGTCGATCGCGACCAGATACACCACCCTGGCCGGCCTGATCGACAAGTTCTCCGCCGACATCCAGGCCAAGGATGCCGAGATCGCGGGCGAGATCGGGAAGCTGGGATCGCGCTGATGCGCCCGACCCTCCCCCAGCTCGACGGCTGGAATCTCGACGGCCTGCACCGCGCCGCCGACACCGCCCGCGCCAATGCCGATGTGGTGTCCACCGCGGTCGACGACTGCTCACGCGCCGTCTCGACAGCGGGCGGCTGGCACGGCCGGACCAGGGACGCGGCGGGCCGGCGGATCGACGAGGAGGTCGACCACGGCTACGAGGTGCGCACCGTGCTGCTGCGGATCGCCGACGACGCCGACGACGCATATCGGAGCCTGCAGCATGCCCGCGCCTACGTCCTCGATCAGCGGACGCTCGCCGTCGACCAGGGCTTCCAGGTCGAACCCGACGGCCGGGTCTCCCACACCGATCCCGAGCAGGAGGGCGCGGCGGGCGTCTTCCAGCTCAACCTGTTCGGCGGCCTCGACGAGATCGAGCGCCTGGACAGCCGGCTCGGTACCCGCCTGAAGGAATCACTCGCCGACCTGACCGCGATCCGCGACGGCCAGCCCGACATCACCCTCGCCGACGGCACCGTCCGCGACCCCGATGCCGTGGCGATCCAGCTGGCCGCGATGTCGGCCGACGAGCGGGCCACCTACCTGGCCGGCCTGAGCCCGGAGGCACAGCGTCAGCTGGTGATCGCCGCGCCGGAGAAGCTCGGCAATCTCAACGGCGTCCCGTTCGGCATGCGGATCGAGGCCAACGAGATCAACATCCGCAACGCGCTGACGACGGAGAAGGCGAAGCCGGACCCCGACGAATCACGGGTCAGGCAACTCGAGGCGATGCTCGCGCCGATCCCGAACCCCGAGGGCACCAGCACGCTCACCACGGCCGCCGCCGCGACCGGCGACAACGCGACGCCCCGGCTCGACATGGTCGACCGCAAGTTCGTGATGTTCAGCACCGAGGGCAACGGGCGGATGATCGAGATGCTGGGCTCGATGAAGGCGGGCTCGCCCGGTGTCGGCGTGTACGTACCCGGCACCTCCACCAACCTCAACGGTTCCGGCTCCAATCACGTCGCCGCCTGGAATCTCGCCGACCGGACCGACAGCCCCGTCTTCCTGTATATGGAAGGCGATTTCCCGCAGAGCCTGACCAGTCTCGACGACGGTGCGCCGAGTCCCCGGTTCGCGGCCGACATGGCGCCGAAGCTGGTCGAGTTCGGGCACGAGATCGACCGGGAGGTGGGCGCGAATTCCCCGGGCACGCCGGTGACCTATGTCGGCCATTCCTACGGCGGCTCGATCGTGGGCTCCGCCGAGCAACTCGGCCTGCGCGCGGATCGCGTGCTGCACGCCTCGTCCGCGGGGACCGGCGTGTTCGACACCGGCTGGAACAACCCGAACCCGAACGTGCAGCGGTATTCGATGACGGCCCCCGGCGACCTCATCGGGGTGGTGCAGTCGTATCCCGAAGGGGGACTGACTGTTCCGGGCGGTATACACCTGCCGGGCAACCCGCACGCATCCGAGGTACTGGGCGGGGATCCGGACGAGGTGCCCGGCGTCACCCGCCTGGATACCGGCTTCTACAGCGGCAGTTCCGGGGAGCACGCGAACGAGGTCGTGTTCGGCGTCGAGGGGCACGGCGACTACTGGGACGACGCGGGATCGACGGCCTTCGAGAACATCGTCGGCGTCATCAAGGGCACCGACGCCATCGGCTACGTCGAGCGTGGGATCGAAACGGACTGGGTCGACATCGGATTGGGCGACAACGGCAACGGCGGCAGGGAAGCCTTCGACGCCGCGAAAGCGGCCGCCGCGGCTCGCGCTGCGTCGTCGCTGGGCATTCGGATCGACCCCTACGCACACCCACAGATCACGGACAACCCCGGCCTCGGCCCGAGGATCGATGTCGAATGAAGTCGATGACGGTTGCCACCGTAGCCATGGTGGCGGTCACGCTCGCCGGGTGTTCCGGCTGGATCTCCGAGGGTCCGACCAATCAGCAGGTCAAGGACGCCACCGGGTTGACCGTGGCCGACGCGCGCCCCATCGTTGCCGACAATTTCGAGCTCATCTGGCCGAAGCCGATCACCGTCGAACCGGACATGGTCGATGTGGGGTCGGGCTGTCGGACCGACCCGAACTCGCTGCGGTCGGCGGGACCGCCCTGGCACCCTCGGTACGAGCGGCAGGAGCTCAACCCTTCGCAGGAGTTCATCGATCAGGCGATGGCGAATCTCGAGGCGATGACCGCCCGCGGCTTCACCCTCGTGCCCAGCCAGAATCCGGCCGAAGACCCCGTCAGCAGGTATTACCGGGACTCCCGCGGCTTCTCGGTCGCGTCGTCCCGGACGCGTGCGGGCAGGAACGACGAGGAGGTCCGGTTCATCATGGCCTCCACGTCCCCCTGCGCCGCGGAGTGACGGATCGACCGGCACGGTCGGCTGGACCCAGCACCGCGGGCCGTCGGACGACTCGGCCGCGAGATCCGGGTTCCGACTAGACTCTGCACAGCCGTCATCGCTCGGAATAGAGCGCGCAGCTGTCTACACCAGGAGGGGATGGTCGAGATGACAGTGGGAGGCCATGGGTGGAAGGCCGTCGGCATCGCCGCCCTCGGGCTGGTCGTCGCTGGTTGCGGGGGCGGCGAGAGCGGGACGGCCGCGCCGACGACCAGCGGGGTGAGCGTGGCCGCGAGCCCGACCTCGGTGGATGCCGAGGCGAAGGTGTGGGATCCGTGTTCGCTGCCGGATTCGGCGATCAGCGGAGTGGGGTTGAACGTCGGCAGCAAGAAGAAGGACGTCGCGGGCGTCGACTTCACGGGGTGGAAGGTCTGCAGCTGGACCGATGCGGACAAGAAGTACACCTTCGCTGTCATGGCCTCAGAGCACACGCTTGCCGAGTCCCGCCAACGAACCAGCGAATACACCGGATGGACCGATCTCGAGGTCGGAACACACAGAGCGCTCGAGTTCCGGCCAGTCGGTTCCGCCAACGATGTGGCTTGCTACATCTCCGTCGAAATACCCGATGGCTCAGTCGATTTCAAGGTGCAGAATCGTGTCAGTGCGGTGGGCGCGAGCGAGCCGTGCGGGGAAGCGCTACGACTGAGCACGGCATTGGTCCAGTATCTTCCTGCGAGCTGACGGAGGGCAGATGGTTCTCGGAATCAACCCGAATCAGTGGAATCAGCTACTCACTCAAGCGGATGCCGGTGAGCTGTCGCTCGATCCCGAGGTCGGCAGAGACTTGGACCGCGTGTGTGACGACCATCTGGACCGGCTCGAAGAGGTCTACGAACTCGTAGACCGAGTGAAACGCATCGACGGATTCGGTTCGTTCAACTCGAGCCAGGCGCTGGCCAACAAATTCTCACAGACGGCATCCGGCGGGGACCGGGCGCTCGACACAGTGATCCGACAGCACATCGACGCCGTCCAAACGGCGAAAGAGGTTGTCGCCAAAGCGATTGCCAACTTCGTCGCCCAGGACGGCGCCCTCGCCACCGACCTCTCCGCGACCGGAGAACCGGCGTGACCTACGACGAATACAAGAGCAGAGTCATCGCCGCGCAGGAGCAGTGGAACCAGGAGCGCACCGGCATCTACAACCGGCAGCAGCAGGGCAACTACGCCACGATCTTCGGCGGCGACATCCAGCCACCACACATCACCACGCCCGACAGCTATGACAGCATGTCGCTGGCGCAGATGCAGGCGGCCGTGGCGGCGATGAAGCCGCAGCTCGTCGATGACGCGGTGACGGCGTGGGCCAATATCGGAATGAACCTGATGGGCACGTTCTCCAAGTTCAATCAGGAGTTCGCCCGCACGGTCACCGGCGCGAACGGTCACAGCGGGTGGACGGGCGCCGCCGCTTCCGCAGCGGTGGCCGCGGTGAACAACTATGCGGAGCAGTCGATTCCGCTGTCCCAGGCGGCGACGGCGATCAGCTTGAAGCTGTCGGAGATGCGGACCGGGATCGAGGAGACCCAGGCGCTCATGCCGGGTTTGACCTCGCGCGAGTCCGTCACCGGCAAGACCTTGCCCGGTGACGGGGTGATGAAGGTCGACGAGCACAACCAGAAGGAAGCCGAGGACGAGGGCCGCCGCATCCTGCGCACCGTCTACGGCCAGGTGGCTGCCCAGACCGACAACGGCGTCCCCTTCCTGCCGTCGGCGCCGACTATCACGAGCGGTACCGGCGACAACGGCGTGACAGGCGGCAACGGCGGCACGAATACCGGTGGGACACAGGACCGGACAACCGGCGGCACGAACACCGACGGCACCACGCCGGAAACGCCGGGCGAGGGCACCTCCGCCGAGGACTCCGACACCTCGTCCTCGACCACGCCGTCGTCCACCGATACCGGGTCGACCACGGCACAGAGCACCACGCCGCAGTCCACCGCACCGAGCTCGACCACACCGGGTTCGACCACACCGGGTTCGACCACGCCCGGCACCACGACCACCCCGGGGACGACCCTGGGCACGACCGCGCCGGGAGCGGGTCGCCCCACCGGCACCGGGCGAGGCTCGGGCGGCGCACCGGGCGGCGGGTCCCCG
>NZ_JBCGFB010000173.1:0-9898 GCF_038752175.1 Nocardia sp. No.11
CCGAGCCGGCCCCCGTGGCCGAGCCCGCTTCGGCCGCCGGGACTGTGGCCGAGCCCGCCCAGGCTGCCGACGCGGCCGCCACCGCGCCTCGAGCACTCGCCGAAGGCGCGCGGCAGGAGTCGGCCCCCGATGCCGAGACGGCTTCGGTTGTCGAGCCTGCTACCGAGGCGCCCTCGAGCGCGGAGGACGTCGACACCGTCGCTGAGTCGCCGGTCGCTGATCCCGAGGTCACCGCCGAGTCCTCCGCCGCGGCTGTGGCAGACACCGCTGCCGTGGAACCCACGACCGGCGATCAGCGTGCGTCGGCCGCCGCCGACCAGGCTGCTGTCGCGGATCAGGCTGTCGCGGATCAGGCTGCCGCGGATCAGGCTGCCGCGGATCAGGCTGCTGCCGCCGAGTCGGCTGCTCGGGATGCGGCGGAAGACACCGCGTCGGTAGCGGCCGCTGAATCGGAGGTGGCCGAATCTGTTTCGCAGGCCGACACTGATGCGGCCGCCGACGGTGCGCGGGCCGACGCTGCCGAGGAGGCTGCCGTCGCCGGTGCCGCAGTGGCGGGTCCGTCCGCGACGGAAACCGCGTCGGATGTGTCTGGTGCCGAGGTCGTCGACGCGGCGCAGGGCGACTCCGCCGATGAGCACGGATCGTCGGTGGCGCGCTGAACGGATCGGCGGATCCCTTCGGCACCGCGGAGCTGCGTGCCGGAGTGCTCGCCGCGTGGCGGGATTCGCCCACCCGGTTGCGGGAGGACAGTGCGAGTGAGGCGGATCTGGTGGCCGCGGGCTACCGGGATCGGGTGCTCACCGAGCTGGCCCAGAACGCGGCCGACGCGGCGGCGAAGGCGGGTGTTCCCGGCGAGTTGAGTGTCCGAGTGCTCGACGGGCGCCTGCATGTCGCGAATACCGGCGTGCCGCTCAGTGTTTCCGGTGTGCACGCGCTGACGGCGTTGCGCGCCTCGGGCAAGGCCGAGGCCGAGCAGGTCGGGCGGTTCGGCGTCGGCTTCACGGCGGTGCGCTCCGTGGGCGACGAGATCGAAGTGCGGTCGACCACCGGCTCGATCCGGTTCTCCCGGACCGCGACCCGGAACGCGCTGCACGACATCGGGATCGAGATCCCCGAGGAGCTGCCGACGATCGAGCCGCCGGTGCTGCGCCTGGCCTGGCCCGTGCCGACCACCCCGGTCGCCGGCGCCGATACCGAGGTCGTCGTACACCTGCGCGACGACATCGACGCGGACGCCCTGCTCGCCGCCCTGCGCGCGGAGGCGACCGACCTGCTGCTGGAACTGCCCGCCCTGCACCGCATCCGGATCGGCGCCGACGAATTCACCAGCACCGTCACCGATCTCGGTGCCGACGGCCGCACCGAACTCGCCATCACCCAGCCGGAGGGCGCCACCCGGCGCTGGTGGCAGTACCGCACCCCCAGGGCCCGCTGGCTGCTCCCGCTGCGCGACGGCCGCCCCGTGGCCGCCGCGCCCGACGTCCTGCGCGCCCCCACCCGCTCCGACGAGGAGCTGTCCCTGCCCGCGATCCTGGTGGCCGACATCGCGATGCAGCCCGATCGCCGTCGCCTCCTGCCCGGCGCCCGCCTGTCCGAACTGGCCTCCGGCTACGCCGATTTCGCCCGCGCCCTCCCGCCCCGCGACCGCCTCGTCCTGGTCCCGGCCCCCGGTTTCGCCCGCAGCGAGGCCGACGGCCTCCTGCGCGAAGCCGTCACCGCCGAACTCCGCACCAACCCGTGGCTCCCCGTCTGCGCCGCCCACATCGACGACCCGGTCGAACTCGCCACCGAGCCCGACCTGCCAGAAGCCGTCACCGCTGACCACGGCCGCTCCGCATCGGTCACGGCCGTCGGCCCCTTGTTCGTCGGGTCGCCCGAGTCTGATTCGGAGACAGCGGGTTTCGCGCCCACCGGATCGGCCGAGTCCGATCCGAGCGCCGCGAGCTCTGCGGCCGACGCTTCGGCCTGGCCCGGGCGGGACGAGGTCGCGCTGGATGCGACCGGAACCGCGTCCGCCGACGCCCTCGCGTTCGGATCGGCGACGGCGACCGTGGGCTTCCGCCCCGACGCGACCGCGGACCGGGTGTGTATCCCGACCCGCGCCAGCGTATTCCCTGATCTCACGCCCGAATTGGCGGCTTTACTCGCCGATGTCACCGGCCCCCTGCTGATCCCGGAACTGTCCGGCCGCGCTCAGCAGGAGAAGCTGTCGGTCCTCGATGTGCACCGCCTCGGCCCCGCCTCCCTGGCCGACCTGTCGAGCGGCCTCGATCGCGAACCGCACTGGTGGCAGCGGTTCTACGCCGCCCTCGAACCGTTCGTGGTCGATACCAGGACCGCCGAGGAATTCGGCGCGCTCGCGGTGCCGCTGGCCGACGGCAGGCTGGTCACCGGCCCGCGCACCGTCGTCCTCGACGATCAGCTCACCGTGGCCGTTCCGGTGCACTGGGCCCGCCTGGTGCACCCCGACGCCACCCACGCGCTGCTGGCCCGCCTCGGCGCCCGCAGCGCCACCGCGGAGGACCTGCTCACCGACCCGGGCCTGCGCGACCTGCTCGAGCAGGACCCGGCCGACCCCGACACCGTCGACGCGGTCCTGCGGTTGGCCCCCTTCGCGACCCCGGAACTGCTCCCGCCGTGGCTCGGCCTGCTCGAATTGCCCGACGACACCGGCGAACCGCGTCCCGCCGACGAACTGCTGCTGCCCGGCGCACCGCTGGCCGCCGTCCTGGTCGACGACTCGCCGTTCGGCACCGTCGCCGACGACACGGTCGCCGAGTACGGCGCCGAGGCCCTGCGCGCGATCGGCGTCGGCTGGGACTTCGCGGTGGTCAGCGACCCCGACCCGGTCGGCCCCGATCACGACCTCGACGACGAACACGCCTGGTGGGACGGTCTTTCCGAGGATCCGCGCGAGCTGGCCGCCGTCCGCGATCTGGATCTGGTCGACGAGAACCGCTGGCCCGCCGCCCTGCGGCAGCTGCTGGCGGAGCCGCGCACCCGCGCCCTGCTCGCCGACCGCGACGGTTACACCGCCTGGTGGCTGCATCGGCACGCGCACGTCGGTGATATCGCGCTTGGCCGCCTGCGGCACCCCGACGACGACGAATTCGCGGGCCTGCTCCCGGCTTTCGAGGTCGACGGCATCGCGGGCACCGACCTGGACGTGCTGCGCCCGCTGCTGGTCCGCCCGGACGTGATGTCGGCCGAACTGGCCGAGGAACTTCTCGATGCCCTCGCCGACCCGTCGAAAACCCCGGCACCCGAGGTCATCGCGCACACCCACGCCCGGCTGGCCGCCGCCGTGGAGACCGGTGCGCTCGATCCGCGCGAACTGGATCTGCCCGATCAGGTGCGCGCGCTGTCCGGCGCGGTCGTCGACGCGAGCACCGTCCTGGTCCTGGACCAGCCCTGCTTCGGTCTGGTCGTCCCGCCGGAGCGGTTGGTGGCCGGTGATATCGACAGCGCCGAGGGACTGGCGACCCTGCTGGACCTGCCGCTGGTCTCGGAGGAGGTCAGCGCCGAGGTGCTCGGCACCGGCAGACGGACCACCTGGGCCGCGGACGCGCTGGGGGTGGTGCTGCGTCAGCTGTGGTCACCGCGGGATACCTCGGGCGCGCTGGTCCTGCACGAGACGCTCGAGGTGCATCTGCGCGGTGCGCTGACGGGCACGGTACGGGTGCCGTGGTGGCACACCGAGGACGCGGTGCACGTGCAGGTGCCGCGGGGCTAGCGCGCGTGCGCGGCCACCATCGCGGCGAGCAGGTCGAGCTGGGTCTGCACGGCCTCGCTGTCGTCGTCGACGAGCCAGCGCAGCACGACACCGTCGATGACGCTGAGGATGAATCGGCTCAGCTCGGTGACGGGGGTGGTCCAGGTGGTCTCGGTCGCTTCCCGGAAGTGGTCCATGACGTCGGCGACGGTGGTGTCGTTGAACGCGTACTGCTCACGCGCGATCGCGATCTTGGCCGGCGTCGACTCGCCCTCGCGCAGGGCGTAGGTGGTGGTCTCGTAGGTGAGCAGCTGGCGCTCCGGAGTGGCTTCGATGTTGCGCCACATCAGTTCCAAACCGGAACGCACCAATTTCTGAAGCGCTTCTTTTCCGGTTCCGGCATCGGCCCACAGCGAATCATCGGCATCGACGGAATCGCGCAATTCCATGGACAACGCTTTGACCAGCTCGGTCATCAGTGCGTCCTTGTTTTCGAAACAGTAATGCACCACACCGAGTGAGACGCCCGCGGCTTGTGCGACATCGCGCGTGGTCACGCCCGCGACGCCTTTTTTCTCGGCGAGACCGATCGCAGCCTCGATCAGGTGGGCTCGTCGTTCTTCGACGCTCAATCGGGAGGACACGTGTGCGAGTTAAGCGCCCGCGTGGCAAACAGTCAATTCGCCGGTCCGCGAGAAAATCCTGGACATCTGACCAGTTGATGTGGTTGTCTCCGAATCGGAAGTTGCGAAGGAGTCGCCTGATGTCCGTGTCCCGCCGTACCGTCCTGGCCGCCTCGGCCCTGGGTGTGGCCGCCGTGCCCGTCGTCTCGGCGCTCACCGGCGCCGCGACGCCCGCCGCCCGCGCGAATCCGAAACCAGGCGGATTCGAATTCGGGCTCGGTATCGCCGATCTCACCGGACCGGCCGCGGAATGCGGCATGATGGGCTACTCGCAACTCGATCAGGCGACGGCCGGAATTCATCTGCGCCCCCGCGCCCGCGCGTTCGTGATAGGCGCGGACGGAAATCGCGTCGCCTACGTCGCGGTGGAGAACGGGGCGGTGTTCGGCTCGGTGCATCGCGGTGTGCTGCTCGCGCTCGCGCAGCGATTCGGCGATCGCTATACCGAGCGAAATGTCGTGCTCACCTCGACCCACACCCATGCCAGTTGTGGCGGTTCCGCGCACGACTACGCCTATACGCTGGCGACCCTGGGATTTCAGCAGCAGGTCTACGAGGCCGAGGTGAACGGCATCGTCGAGGCGATCGTCGCCGCCGACGCCGATTTCGGGCCCGGCGCCATCGCACTGGGTCGGTCCACTCTGCGCGACGCCAGCGTGAACCGGTCCCGCGTCGCCTTCGAGCGCAATCCCGAGGCCGACCGCGCGGTGTTCCCCGACGCCATCGACCCGGCCGTGACCACGCTGGTCTTCACCAGGGCGGGTCGTGAGGTCGGCGCGCTGACCTGGTTCGCGACCCACAACACCTCGATGACCAACGCCAACCGGCTGATCAGCTCGGACAACAAGGGCTACGCCAGCTTCGCCGCCGAGCACATCGAGCACGGCGTGCGCCATCTCGACGGCCCACCGGCCTACATCGCGGCGTTCGCGCAGACCAACGCCGGTGACATGTCACCCAACCTGAATCTGCGGCCCGGCGACGGGCCGACCACCGACGAGTTCGACAACACCAGAATCCTCGGCGAGCGCCAGTACGACGCGTCCAAAGCGGCTGCCGCGCAGGCGGTGCCGATGTCGGGGCCGGTCGGATCGATGCTGTGCTACATCGACCTGGCCGACATCGCCGTGGACGGCCGGTTCACCCCGGACGGCGCGCCGCGGCGCACTTCGCCTGCCGCCGCCGGTGTTTCGCTGATCGCGGGCAGCGTCGAGGACGGGCCCGGCCTGCCGGGCGGGCCGATTCCCGAGGGTGTGCGCAATCCGATGGTGGATTTCCTCGGCGGGATCGACCATCCGCACCCGGCCTGGCTGGCGGACGCCCAGGCGCCCAAGGCGATCGCGGTGCCGCTGGGGCTGCTGCCGCCGGTGCCGTGGGTGCCGAACGTGGTGCCGATCCAGCTGATCCGGATCGGCGGGCTCTATCTGGCCGCCGCAGGCGCGGAATTCACCATCGTCGCCGGGTTGCGGGTGCGGCGCGCGGTGGCGGCGGTGCTCGGCGTCGAGCCCGAACACGTGCTGCTGCAGGGCTACGCGAACTCCTACCACGAGTACGTGACCACGCCGGAGGAGTACGACGCGCAGCAGTACGAGGGCGCCTCGACGCTGTTCGGCCGCTACACGCTGTGCGCGTATCAGCAGGAGTTCGCCCGGCTGGCCGCCGCGTTCGTCGCGGGCGGGGCGATCGGGCGTGGTCCGGCGCCGCGCGATGTGTCGGCGCTCCAGCCGAATTTCGCCGCCGTGCCCGGCCCGGACACGACGCCGCAGGGGCGAGGCTTCGGCGATGTCCTCGTGCAGCCGCCGGCGACGTGCGCGCGCGGCGAGCGGGTGGCGGTCGAATTCGTCTCGGCGCACCCGAAGCACAATCCGCGTCGCGGGGACACCTTCCTCGAGGTGCAGCGTCGCACCGGCGCGGGCGACTGGGAGCGGGTGGCCAACGAGGGCGAGTGGGACGTGCGGTTCCACTGGCGCAAGGAGGGCGAGGCGGTCTCGATCGCCAGGTTCACCTGGGACGTGCCCGCGACGGCCGCCGGCGTGCACCGGTTCGTGCATTTCGCCGACGCGCTGGGCGCCGACGGTGCGCTGCGTCCGGTCACCGGGACCAGCGCCGAATTCGAGGTGACCGGCTAGTCGGTCGACAGACCCACCTGCGCGCCCTTGTCGCCACGGCGGGCCGAGCGGAGCTGGGCCAGGTAGATCGAGACGCCGAGCACGCCGACCGCCAAGCCCATCAGGCACACCGACCGGGCCTCCGACCAGGCCGGATTCAGCCAGACCAGCGCGGTCGCGACGATCCAGGCGACGAATCCGACCACCACCACCGGACGCGGATCGACCAGGCTTCGAGGCAGTTCGGGGACCGCGGAGCTGACGTGACCGTTATCCATACCCAAACAGTAGCCGCGTGAAACACATCAGGTGGCGCGGACGTACCGTAGAGTTCTGCACTGTGACAACGCCATCGGACGTCCGTGCCCTGGCCGGTGACCTCTCACTGGCCGTCGTACGGCTCACGCGACATCTGCGCGGCCGCCGTGCCGACGCGCAGATCTCGCTCACCCAGCTGTCGGCTCTGGCGACGCTGGCGCGTGATGGTGCCATGACACCCGGGGCGCTCGCGGGCAAGGAGCGGGTGCAGCCGCCGTCGATGACGCGCGTCATCGCCTCGCTGTCGGACCTGGATCTGGTGCAGCGTCGTCCGCATCCGACCGACGGCAGGCAGATCATCGTCTCGCTGTCCCCGGCCGGGCGCGCGCTGGTGGCCGACGAGACCAGTGCCCGTGAGGCCTGGATGACCGATCAGCTCTCGCGCCTGCAACCGGAGCAGATCGAGATCCTGGACCGGGCGGTCGAGATCATGAACCAGATCGTCGCCGAATCGGAGTGATCAGCGCGTCTGGTCGGAGTCGACGACCTCGTGCCCGAGCGGGAACAGCGACAGCGG
Source organism: Nocardia sp. No.11 (assembly GCF_038752175.1). Classification (NCBI taxonomy): domain Bacteria; kingdom Bacillati; phylum Actinomycetota; class Actinomycetes; order Mycobacteriales; family Nocardiaceae; genus Nocardia; species Nocardia sp. No.11. Next base: position 7,339 of record NZ_JBCGFB010000173.1, read on the forward strand.
CACCAGCTTGAGATTCGCCCAGGCGAAGGGCAGGCCGATGATGGTCACCGCCAGCGCGATGCTGGTCGCGATGTGACCGATCGCCAGCCACCAGCCCGCGAAGACGAACCAGATGATGTTGCCGATCAGTGAGCCGGCGCCCGCGCTCGGTTTGTCGACCACGCTGCGGCCGAACGGCCACAGCACGTAGCCGGCGATCCGCAGCGACGCGATGCCGAACGGGATGGTGATGATCAGGATGAAGCAGATCAGCGCCGCGAGCAGGTAGCCGAGGGCCATCCAGAAACCGCACAGCACCACCCACAGGATGTTCAAGATCAACTGTACGAGCTTCATGTATCCATCATGCCAGGATTGTCCCGTGGCCGAAGTGATCGACATCGACGACCCCGCCGACCCTCGCGTCGACGACTTCCGTGACCTGTCCTCCGCCGACCGCAGGCCCGACCTGCCGGGGCGCAAGGGCCTGGTGATCGCGGAGGGCGTCGTGGTCGTGCAGCGGATGCTCGACTCCCGGTTCACCCCGAGCGCGCTGCTCGGCGTCGGGAAGCGCTACGAGGCGCTGGCCGAGGACCTGGCCGATCGGAACATCCCGTACTACCGGGCCGATGCCGAGGTGATGGCCGAGGTGGTCGGCTTCCATCTCAACCGGGGCGTGCTCGCGGTGGCACCGCGGCCCGCCGAGCTGTCGGTCGAGCAGGTGCTCGACGGCGCCCGCACGGTGGCGGTGCTCGAGGGCGTCAACGATCACGAGAACCTGGGGTCGATGTTCCGCAACGCGGCCGGGCTCGGCGCGGACGCGGTGCTCTTCGGTGACCGCTGCGCCGATCCGCTCTACCGGCGCGCGGTCCGCGTCTCGATGGGCCACGTGCTGCGGGTGCCGTTCGCGCAGCTGCCGCAGTGGCCGGGCGGGTTGGAGCTGTTGCGTGAGCGCGGCTTCCAGATCATCGCGCTGACGCCGAATCCGGCGGCGGTGAACCTGGCGACGGCGATGACGGGGGAGCGGGTCGCGCTGCTGCTCGGCGCGGAGGGACCGGGCTTGACCGAAGAAGCCATGCGCGCCACCGATATTCGCGCGAGAATTCCGATGTCGCCCGGGACCGATTCGCTCAATGTGGCGACCGCGGCGGCGATGGCCTTCTACGAGCGGGTGCGAACATCGTGAAGCAGGAACCGGACGGTCCGTACCGCGCGCAACCGGATTCGGTGCCGTGGGCCGCGGGCGTCACGGTGGTGGTGCTGGTCGCGGCGCTCGGCGCCGTGGCGGTGTACGCGTTCGGCGCCGCGCTGGCGACGGTCCACTGGCTGCTCGCCGTGGCGGTGAACGTGGTGGCCGCGGTCGGGGTGGCGCCGACGGCGTGGCGCTGGCGGTTCACCCCGGTCGTGCGGTGGGTGCTGGCCGGGGCGGCGATCGGGGTGGTGCTCGGCTGGCTGACGCTGCTCGTCGACCAGCTCAGCTGAGCGGTCTCACAGCACCCGGTCGGTCCGGTGCAGCCAGCCGAACAGGCCCCGCTTGCGCCGGGTGGCCGCGCCGGGACTGTCCGCCTGCACCAGCGATGGTGGCTGCGGTGCCTGCCCCTTCGGGTACAGCGTGAAGCCGCAGACCGCCAGGTCGCCGGGGACCAGGCCGCCGGGCGCGGCCTGCGTGCGATAGCGGAACCCGAGCCATTCGTCGTTGGCGGCATCGGCGAAGGCAGGCGGGTCGAACGGCAGTGACTGCGGTTCGGGACGGTCGCCGGGCTGCCACGGCACCGGATGGTCACCGGCCCAGAACGGCCGCTCCCACACCATCGGCAAGCCCTCGTTCTCCAGGATGTCGACCCGGGTGGAACTGAACGAGCGCCGGAACTCGCCGCGCTCCCAGTGCGCGAACGCGCCCCAGCGCAGCGTGGCGTCGAACGAGACCAGATAGGTGTGCTCCGAGGCCAGCGGCCGCACCAGCAGATCCGGCAGCTTCGTCGGCCGCACCAGCGCCGCCTCGGCCGTGCACACGACTGTCAGCCCCGGATAGCACCCGATGTACACCTCGTTCCGATCCGGCGCGGCGCATCCGTTGAGCGTCCCGATCATGATCGCCCGAACATCGTGCTCGGCGTACAACTGCCCGGCCAAGGCGGCAGCGGCCGCCGGATCGGGCTCGGGCCGCCCACACAGCACGGCCGCCGGATCCGGGGTGTCGACATACCAGAGCGTGGAAGCGGACAGCACCGACAACCACCTCCCACCTAGACCGAATCACCAGCTCCAGCAAGAACATGGGTAACTCACCGGGAACGGGCTACCGCGACCCCACCGACGACCGCCGATGGCCAACCCACCCCGACGCCGCACCTAGGTCCGGCCGACATCCCGGCGAGGCGGGACGACTCAGTGCCCGGAGCTGCGCACGCCCAGGAGTACGTCTTCCCAGGACGGCATCGGCGCCTTGCCGCGCTTGGCCCGTGCGGGCTTGGCGGCGGGCTTCTCCGGTGCCGGCTCCGGCGCGGGCTGCTCCTTCTCCTGCTGCGCGACCGGCTGACTCGGCGGCGTCGCCGGGACCGGCGCAGCGGGTGCCGGCGCG
>NZ_JBCGFB010000174.1:0-9824 GCF_038752175.1 Nocardia sp. No.11
CGCGGTCTCGGCGGCAGGCGCCGCTTCGGCTGCCTTCGCGCCCGGAGCCTTCGCGCCGCCCTTCATGCCGAGTCCGCCGCCGGGTGCCTTGGCGCCACCCTTCATGCCCAGACCCTTGGCCGGAGCGGCCTCGGCGGGAGCGGCTTCGGCAGCGGGAGCCTTGGCGCCCGGTGCCTTGGCGGCGCCCTTCATGCCCAGACCGCCACCGGGCGCCTTCGCGGCGCCCTTCATGCCAAGACCACCGCCGGTCGGCGCGGCCTTCGGGGCGGCCTGCTCGGCCACCTCGGCGACCGGCGCGGGTTCCGGTTCGGGCTCGGGCTCCGGCTCGGCCTTCGGCTCCTGGACGACGAGCAGGTTCGCCGACAGCTCGGCGGCGTCGACCCGGGTGATCGAGTCGAGCATCAGCTGCGCGACGTCGACGACCTCGACGCCCTCGCCCTGACCCTGCTCCTGACGCGCGGTGACACCGTCGGTGAGCATGACGCGGCAGAACGGGCAGCCGGTCGCGATCTTGGTCGGGTTGGTGGACAGTGCCTCGTCCACGCGGTCGACGTTGATGCGCTTGCCGAGCTGCTCTTCCATCCACATGCGCGCACCACCGGCACCACAGCACATGGACCGCTCGCCGTGCCGCGGCATCTCGACCAGGGTCGAGCCCGAGGCCTCCATGAGCTCACGCGGCGCGTTGTAGATCTTGTTGTGCCGACCCAGGTAGCAGGGGTCGTGGTAGGTGATGTTCTGCGACACCGAGGCCACCGGCACCAGCTTCTTCTGCCGCACCAGGCGGTTCAGCAGCTGGGTGTGGTGCACGACCTCGTAGGTGCCGCCGACCTGCGGGTACTCGTTGTTGAGCGCGTTGAAGCAGTGCGCACAGGTGACGACGATCTTCTTCTTCGACTGCTCGACACCCTCGAACACCGAGTTGATGACCTCGATGTTCTGCATGGCCAGCTGCTGGAAGAGGAACTCGTTGCCCGCGCGACGAGCCGAGTCACCGGTGCAGGTCTCCTCGGCGCCGAGCACCATGAACTTGGTGCCCGCGGTGGCGAGCAGCTCGGCGACCGCCTTGGTGGTCTTCTTGGCGCGGTCCTCGTAGGCGCCGGCGCAGCCGACCCAGAACAGGTACTCGTAGCCGTCGAAGCTGTCGGCGTCCTGGCCGAAGACCGGGATGTCGAAGTCGACTTCCTTGATCCAGTTGAGGCGGTCCTTGGAGTTCTGGCCCCACGGGTTGCCCTTGTTCTCCAGGTTCTTGAACAGACCGGCCAGCTCGGACGGGAACTCCGACTCGATCAGCACCTGGTAGCGGCGCATGTCGATGATGTGGTCGACGTGCTCGATGTCCACCGGGCACTGCTCGACGCAGGCACCACAGGTGGTGCAGCTCCACAGCACCTCGGGATCGATGACGCCGTGCACGTCCTCGCCGCCGATCAGCGGGCGCTCGGACTCGGCGCGGGCGGCCTCGGAGATCTTGGCCAGCTTCGCCTCGTCGGGCTTGCCGTCGGCGTCGACCAGACCGATCTCGTCGCCGCCGGGATCCTTGCGGCCACCGGCCAGCAGGTACGGGGCTGCGGCGTAACCGTGGTCGCGCAGCGACATGATCAGCAGCTTGGGCGAGAGCGGCTTACCGGTGTTCCAGGCCGGGCACTGCGACTGGCAGCGACCGCACTCGGTGCAGGTAGTGAAGTCCAGCCAGCCCTTCCAGGAGAAGTCCTCCATGCGGCCGACACCGAGGTTGTCGACATCGGGGTCGACGTTCTCCATGTCGAGGACCTTGCCGTTGGACATCATCGGCTTGGCCGCGCCCAGGGCGACGCTGCCGTCGGCCTCACGCTTGAAGTAGATGTTCAGGAAGGCCGAGAAGCGGTGCCAGGCCACACCCCAGGTGATGTTGCGGCCGACCACGAACAGCCAGACCATGCCGGACATCAGCTTGATGAACGCGAAGATCGAGATCAGTGTGACGTTGGCCGGGATGATCTTGGCGATCTGGCCGGTGATCGGGTCGGTCCAGGTGGAGTGGCCGGTCAGCGACAGCACGCCGGCCTTCACCAGCACCATGCCGATGCCCTCGGTGAGCACGACCCACTCGACGAAGTACGCCGGACCGAACTTCGAGCCGCTGAAGCGGGAGAGCCGCGCGGGCAACCGCGGGTGGTTCAGCTGGCGGATGATCATCAGCGTCGCGATGCCGACGACGGTGCCGACGCCGAGGATCTCGTCGCCGAGATGGAACCACCAGGTCTCGCCGATGAACGGCCACGACCAGGTGGGATCGAAGGTCTGCCCATAGGCCATGAACCAGAACTGCGCACCGGCCAGGAAGCCGATCATGACGAGCCAGTGGGCCCAGCCGACGGTGCGGAACTTGTTCATCCGGGTGTGCGCGATGAACTCGACGAGCATGGTCTTGAACCGCGGGAAGAACGGTCGCCACCGGTCCGGAGCGGACTGCCCGATCGTCACGGCCTTGCCGATGTTCCATGCGCCGCCGAGGAACGACGCCCAACAGAACAGGCTGAGCACTGCTCCAATCGTGCCCAACGTGATTGTCAGGGCATTCATGTCGCGACCTTTCTTTAGAGGCAACACGAGGGTCTTGGGTGAGGCGAACTCACCCGGTTGGCTCGTATCGTAACCGGCGCTAAGTTACCGGCCAGTAACTACCGGTGTCCACCGTAGGATCGGCATTTGTGCTCTGACCTTGTTTACTGCGGCTTGACCTGGGTTTTGCTTGTGAGCAATATCACATAAATGTTTGCCGGAAGGTTCCCAGGGCTGCTGGTGAACACCGTAAACCGTGCGTGATCTGCGACGGAGCTAAGGACAGGCTTACTCCGGTCGGTGAGATTCGTTCTGGCCTCATGGGTTTCAGTCCATTAGGCTCCAGCTGTTCTGTCTGCTGTGCCGGTCTTCACACTGCTCGGGGAGAAGTAAGGGACACCTCACGGTGTGTCTCTGCTTGACGAGTCTCGCGTGTCGCGGATCGCACGCCGCACCACACCTGATGGATTGGAACCCGAATGAACTTCCGTAGGACCACTGCGGCAGCCGCCTTGGTTATCGGTGCTATGACCGTGTCCATGGGCACCTCGCATGCTGAAGAGGCCCCGCAGGACATCAAGTACTCGGTGAAGCTGGTCGACAAGACCGTCGTCGCCACCCTCCAGAACGGCACCTTCTCGATCGTCGAGCAGGCGGGCGAGACCCCGGAGGCTCCCAAGACCAAGGTCGCCGAGATCAAGGACAGTCGGGGGGCTGTCGTGATCTCGCTGCCGATCGATTACGCGATCAACGGCGTCGACATCCCGATGAAGACCGAGGTCGCCAAGGACAGCAAGGTCCTGTCGCTGACCCCGGAGAAGCCCGCCGGTGTCGAGATCGGTCAGGAGACCGTCGTCCCGCAGCCGGTTCTCAAGGGCACCGAGATCGCCTCGGTCCAGGAGAACCAGAAGGCGATCAACGACTTCTCCAGCAAGTTCAGCATCGGCACCGCGATCGGTACCTTCGTCGGCACCGCCATCGGCGCCATCGTCGGTTGTGGCCTCGGCCTGATCGCCGTGCTCGCCGGCTGCGTCGTCGGCCTGCCGCTGGGCGCCACCATCGGCGGCATCCTCGGCATGATCGCCATCGGCGGCCCGACCATGGCGGTCGCCGGTTTCGAGCTGCTGCAGGTGCTGCAGGCGGCCCCGAACACCTCGGTGTGGGCCGACAAGCCCACCCAGGCGGCTTCGGCTCCGGCGCCGGGTAACTGATCCCGCACCGCTCGAGCAGCGTTACCGCGAAGGCCCCGCTCCGATTCGGAGCGGGGCCTTCCGCGTTTTCTCAATCCGGCAACAGTACCCCGGACACCGATTCCGCACCGCCGGCGACGCCGTGGCGGCCGAAGGTGCGCTCGGCCATGGTGTAGCGACCGTCCTCCCGGATCAGCAGCACCGTGCTCGCCCGGGTGCCGTGCAGATCATGGGCGATGAAGCGGGCGGAGACGGCGCGCTCCAGCGCCAACGGGACGCCGGTGTCCGGGAGTCGATCATCGGGTGCCTCGGTGCGGTCGGCGAGCAGGGCGAAGTAGTCGTCGACGGAATCCGGTGCGGTGGCGACGATGTCGCGCAGACCGCGTAGGCCGCTGCCGACCTTCGGCCACAGCGGTGGTGCGCCGACGCCGACGACCGTCGGGTCGGCCTGGGGACGACTGTGGACAGATCCGGGCACCGTCGCCACATGAGCGGCATTGGACAGCCCGTGCAGACCCGGCGCCAGCTCGGTGGGACCGACACCGCTGCGATTCGACTGCCACCACAGGCTGCGGAGATCGCTGGTCAGCAGGTTGTAGCCGACATAGGTATCGGGCGCGGCGTCCGCGACCCCGGACAGATACTCGGGTGGACTGTGCGCGCCGCGCAGGTAGTCCATCAGCAGGGCGCCGCGCGAGCGGGGGTGGGCGGGCGTGTCGCGCGGATCGCGGACATTGGTGATCGTCGCGAAGCGAGCCTCGTCGGTGCGCAGGCCGAGCCAGGTGCCCACCGCGATCGCGCCCAGGTCGCGACCGGCCAGCAGCGACGGCTCCTCCGGCCAGTAGCGCAGCGACTCGGTGGCACGGGTGTAGAACTCGTCCCGGTTGGCGGCTACGATCAGCCGATACTCGGGGTGCGCTCGCCAAGCGAGCAGAACCAGACACATGACCCCAGCATGCCCTGGACACCGAAAAGGCCGGTAGCGCACTGCTACCGGCCTTTTCTGGCTGCTCTGTGCCTGCGGTGGGACCGCGATCAGTTGGTGCGGACCGCCAGACCCGGGTTGTCCGACAGGACGACGCTCAGCGGCTGCGCGAACAGCTGCGGGACGTCACCGGTGATCGCGCCGATGATGTTCGGGATCTCGCAGATCGGGTAGTCGGCGACCGACGACGCGCTGGAGATGCCCAGGGCCAGGCGGCCGGTCACGATCGCGCCACCCGAGTCACCGGGCAGGGCGCAGATGTTGGCCGAGAAACTCTGGGTGAGCTGACGATCGCCGACCTGCACGGTCTGGTCGACGCCGTTGATGATGCCGCAGCTGAAGCCGGTGCGCGCACCCGACTTGCAGACCGGCGCGCCGACCACCGGGGTGGCCACGCCGTCGACCGCGATCGGGGCGTTGCCCGGCACGCGGACCAGGTTGTTCTCGAAGCGGGCGCGAGCGTTGTCGTTGACCCGGATGATCGAGTAGTCCTGCTCGCCGAGCACCGACTTCTGGAAGGTGCCCAGCTGGGCGCCCGCGCGGTCACCGTTGAGCTCGTAGACGGCGGCGGCGTTGCCGGTACCGGCCGAGCCGATGTCGGGGTTGCAGTGGCCCGCCGAGATGTTGATGACGTTGCCCGCGCGGTCGGTGCCGTTGAAGCCCAGCGAGCAGCGCAGCGAGCTGCGGCCGACCACCGAGGCGTAGGCGTCGCCGCCGGCCAGCGCGCCGTTGCCGTCGCCGGCCACCGGGGTGGCCGAGAGGTCGACACGCTCGCCGGCCACCGGCGGCGCGGTGACGACGACGCGGGACGGGTCGATGAAGCTCGGCAGCGGCAGACCGGCCTGCTCCACGCGCACCGCGATCGCGTTGTTCACGGTGTCGATGACGACGCCACGAACCAGGTTGGCGACCTCCGGCGGCGCGGCGGCCAGCCAGTTCTCGAACGCGGTCTTCTCGCCACGCAGCGCGGACTCGCTCTTGGCGACGTTGCGGACCTCGAAACCGGCCGACTGGGCGGCCTCACGGGCCTGATCGGCGCCGGGACCGGACGCGAGCGCGACGACGGCGTTACCGGCGTCGTTGAGCCAGGCGCCGGCGAAGGCCTGCGGGAACTGGCGCTGCGCGGTGGTGGAGAACGCGGCGACCTGCTGCGCGACATCGGCGCGGCGCAGGTACTCGTCGGGGGAGATCTTCAGATCGCGCGTGACTGCCTCGATCAGCTGAGCGGGCAGGTCGGCGGCCGGCGCGGGCTGCGCGTCGGCGACTGCCATCGTGGGGCCGAACAGCAGAATCGCCGCCGAAGCGGCGATCACGGACTTCCGAGCTCTTCTCGAGCTTCGCGCGGACGGGGTGCGACCCATACGTGGCAGGAGCATGATCGAACTATATGGGCTGGAGCGGGTTATGCCTACTCGGACCGGGCAAGAGATTTCGCTCACCCGGTCCGGTCCGGCGATTCGTTGTGAGGTCAGCCCGCGTTCGGCTTGGTGCGCACGGCGATCCCGCTACCGAGTCCCCCGCCCGAGGTGGCTTCGATATCGGTCAGGATCGGCCGGATCGGCACGCCGAGCGAGGCGGTGCCGCCGTACGGGGCCAGCTGGGTGTTGGCCTCGGTGCAGTTGGGCGCCTCGGCGGCGTTGGAGCCGCTGGTGATGCCCAGTGCCAGGGTGCCGGTGACGATCGCGCCGCCGCTGTCGCCGCCCAGGGTGCAGGCGCTGCTGGCGAAGCCGCGGATGGTCTTGCTGACGCCCTCGGCGGTGAACAGCTGGGTCTCCACATGGTCCGCCGAGACGAAACCACAGGTGAAGGTCGAGGACTGGCCGGTCTTGCAGACCGGGGCGCCGGTGACCGGTTCGGCGGTGCCGGTGATGGTCAGCGACGTCCCGTTCGCGCCGCGCACCCGCGGCTGGTCCATGCCCGCGTTGATCGCGCGCTCGTTCAGCTTGATCACCGAGTAGTCCAGCGCGGCGGGTCCGCCGAGCACGGCCTTGGCGAACGCGCCGACCTCGGGACTGTTCGGGATGTCGCGCACGTTCGGCACGTAGACCGGCGCGGTGCCGCCGTTGTCGACGTTCGGGTTGCAGTGGCCCGCCGAGATGTTGAGCGCGTTGCCCGCGGCGTCGGTGCTGTTGAAACCGAACGAGCACACGTCGACGCCGCGCAGCGTCGTGTCGTGCAGGTCCTTGGTCGCGGTGATGTAGGTGTCGCCGCCCATCGGCTTGTACTCGACCGGACCGCCGCCGCCGGGGGAGAGCACCACCTTGATGGTGGCGATCAGGGTCGGCAGGTTCAGCAGGTGGCCGGGGCCGGTGTTGGCGATGTTGAGTACCAGCTGGCTGTTGAGCGCGTCGATGGCGATGGAGCTGATCGGTGCGGAGATCTCGCGCGGCAGGCTCGCGATCCACTGGGCCAGTTGCACCAGCGCGCCCTCCAGGCCGCCGGCCGAGATCGGGGCGAGGTGGGTCTGGTAGCCGTCGGCCGCGGCGATCTTGCCCGCCTCGGCGTTGGTGACGGCGATGACGGCCTTGCCTTCCGGCGTCATCCAGGCACCGGCGAAGGTGTCGGGGTTCTCGGCGCGGAAATCGCTGGCGTAGTCACGCAGCTGCTGGGCGCGGGCGGCACGGTCGAGGTATTCGGTCGGGGTCATCCCGAGGTCGCGCGAGAGGGCGGTCACCAGCTCGGCGGGTAAGGCGTCGGCCGAAAGCTGAAGGGGCGCTGATGGTTCCGCGGTCGCGATGCCGGGGCCGAACAGAGGTGCCAGGAGAACAGTCGCGGCGAAACCGGCGGAGGCTGCCTTGACTGCGGCGCGACGCGCCACCAACTTGCGCATGAAATCCCTTCGTCGGCACGAGTGATCGAGAACACCGCCGGCGGCTGTGATGTCGATCAGCGCATCACTCTAGGGCACGGGCGCGCGAAGGGCGCGGTTACCGTACCCCCGCACCGGATCAGTTGTAGCCGGGAATCCGCATGGGCGAGGGCAGATACCCCGGCGGGTACGTCTGGAACGGCAGCAGCGGGCGCGTCGTGCTGCGGCCGGGCGGGGTCGAGGTGGGCGACGGCGTCGGCTCCGGTGTGGTCGTCGGCGGCGCTTCGGTGCTGGTCGAGGGCTCCGGCTCGGGTTCGGGCGTCGTGGTGACGACCGGTGCCCGCGTGGTCGACTCGACGACCGGTGGCGGTGGCGGTGGCAGCTGGGGCGTCGGCGTCACCGTCAGCGATTCCGGGCTCGCGTCGGAGATCGGCGGCGGCGCGGTCGTCTCGCTACCGCGCAGCACCACCGACACCGCGACGCCGCCGAGCAGCAAGCCGATCAGCGCGGCGACCGCGATCAGCAGGGGCGTGCGGCTGCGCCGGGGTTCCCGCGGCTCCACCACCACGACCGGCATGGCCGAGGTCGGGGTGGCCAGCGCCTTCGTCGGCTGCGCCGTCACCGGCATCGCCGCCGAGTAGGCCTGCGCGGTCGCCGCCGGCCGGGCCAGCGCGGGCATCACGTCGGTGACGACGAGGGAGTTCTCGGTGACGATCGGATCGGGCGGCGTCGCGCCCGCCGGGGTCGCCAGCACCGCGACCAGCGCGGCCTCGGCGGCGGCGGTGGCGAACGAGCGGCCGGGATCGACGCCCTCGGCGGGCGGGGGCAGTTCGTCCTCGCCCAGCAGCGCCACCGACTTCAGGCCCAGATAGTCCAGCGCCTCACGCACGCCGCGCACCACCTCGGGGGTCCACTGCGCCGGATGCGTCGCGTAGAACTCGGCGGGGCCGCTGAGGTGCTCGGTGGTGAGATCGATGAGGCAGAACATCGCCGTCGCCAGCAGGTCCTCGGCGCGGTAGGCCTCGCCACCGTCGACATCGATACCCGCCGGATCGCCGATCGCGCGGACGAAACCGGAGATCGAGTGCGCGTGCCCGGTGGGAGCCGGTCCGCCGAGCGCGGCATCGCCCTCGTCGGACATGTGCAGCAGCGCGTCGCGTTCGACGATTCGCACCGTGCCGTCCTCGGTGACCACCGCGGCGATGCACTCGTCATCGGCGATGCGCAGGCCGACCCCAGTGGCCATCCGGTTTACCTCGCTTCGGGCGTCGACGTCGTCCGCGTCGAGTTACACCAGCAGTGAACCGTGTCCCATGGCGCGGAGCATTGACAATAATTCCGATCGTGAGCGCGCGCCTATCCGGCGTCGGATTCGCGCGACGTGATGCTCCACGGTTTTGGCGGAAATGTACAGCCGTGCGCCGATCTCCCGATAGGTCAGACCGAGCAGCACCAGTTCGGCAACCTCGCGTTCGCGATCGCTGAGCGCCGCCGTGGCAGGGGGCCGCGGGGCGGGCCCGTCGGCACCGTGGGGCAGGGGCTGGACCGCGGGTAGGGGCTGTTCCACCGGCTGGGCCCGGGCGCGAACCGAGCGGGCCAATTTGAGCAGCGTGGTCGCGGTGGCGGAGTCTCCGACGGCCAGCGCGGCCTCACTGGCCAGGCGGGCGGCGTCCCAGGTGAGGCCGAACTCGGCCAGTGCCGACACCGCGGCCTGCACCTCGGCGGCGGCGACCTGGCCGCGCAGCACGAGTACCCACGTGCGGCCCGCGTCGGCCAGCGCGGCGGCCTGCTGGTCGCCTGCCGCCGCGGCGGTCTTGAGCGCGTGGGCGTGGGGGAGCAGATCGCTCGGTGATTCGTCGGCGAGCGCGGCTTGGACGCCGTACCAGTGGAACAGGTTGGTCCAAGCCGGCGCGCGGCCCAATTTGCGTAGGAGTCCGCGTGCCGCGTCGATCAGCGGTTCGATCCGGCGCACATCGCGCAACCGGATGCCGGCCAGCCAGAGCTCGCCGATCGGCAGCAGACTCAGCAGGTCGGCTTCCAGCTCGTCGAACAGCGGGCTGGCGGACTGCCATGCGCGCGAAAGCGCCGCGTGGTCGCCCCCGCGCCGGGCCAGCCCAACGGCGAGCGCGTGGGCGAGCAGCTGATCGCGCGGTTCGAGCGTGGCGATGTCGATCTCGGCGAGGGTGTTCGCGGCGTGTTGCTCGTCGCCGCCGAGCAACGCGGCCCAGGCGGTGAGGACGGGGAGCTGACGGCCCGCCCCCCGGCCCGCCGCCCGGCGCAGCGCGTCGCCCGCCCG
>NZ_JBCGFB010000175.1:0-9799 GCF_038752175.1 Nocardia sp. No.11
GCTGCGCACCGAGCTCGCCGGCGGGCAGCTCGAGCGGACCGCCGAGGCGGCCCGGCAGCGCACCGACGCGCTGTTCGTGGTGATCACCGACGATGCCGGACTGCGGCTGGCCCATCCCGATCCGGCCCGGCTCGGCGAGAAGGTGAGCACCGATCCGTCGCAGGCGCTGGGCGGGGCCGAGGTGGTGATCAGCGAGCACGGCACACTCGGCGACTCGGTGCGCGCGAAAGTGCCGGTGCGCGCGCCGGATTCGGAGCGGGTGGTGGGTGAGGTGAGCGTCGGCATCTCCACCGAGGCGGTGGGCGAGCAGCTGACGCGCGACCTGAGCAAGGCCGGTCTGCTGGTGCTCGGCGCGTTGTTCGCCGGGATCGCCGGATCGGTGCTGCTGGCACGGCGCTGGCACGGGCTGACCCTGGGCCTGCAACCCGCGGAACTGGCCGAGCTGGTGCGCGAACAGGATGTGGTGCTGCACGGTATCGGGGTGGGTGTGGTCGCGGTCGACGACCGGGGGCGCACCACGGTGATCAACGACGAGGCGCGCGCCCTGCTCGGCATCGAGGGCGACAGTGGTCGTCCGGTGGAGACGATCGGGCTGACCCCGCGCGTACTCGCGGCGTTCCGGGCCGCCGACGGGCGCCCGGTCCAGGCGGCGGTCGGCGACCGGATCGTGGTGGTCACCGCGCGCACGGTCACCCGCGACGGGCGGTCGCTGGGCGCGGTGCTGGATGTGCGCGACCGCACCGACGTCGAGTCGCTGACCCGGCAGCTGGACGCGGTGCGATCGATGAGCACCGTCCTGCGCGCCCAGCGGCACGAATTCGCCAACCGGTTACACCTGCTCAGCGGTCTGCTGCACGGCGACCGGCCCGGCGAGGCCGCACGCTACATCGACGAGCTGCTCGGCGCCGGTCCTCTCGGCGCCGCCATGCCGGGCATCGACACGGTGCGTGACCCGTACCTGCAAGCGTTCCTCGCCGCCAAGGCCGCGCACGCCAGGGAGAACAATGTCGAGCTCCGGTTGGGGCCGAGCACCTGGGTCGACGCGAATCTGACTGCGCCCGTGGATGTCACGACGGTGCTGGGCAATCTGCTGGACAACGCGATCGACGCGGTCCGCCCGAGCGGCACGCCGGTGGCCGCCGAGGACGACGCCCGGACCTCGCCGCATGGCGCCGGTGTCGATCCCGAATCGACAGCACCCGCCCGCACGGTGACCCCGCGGCCCTCGATCCACCCGGTCCGCCGATCGGCCGAGAGCGGAATGGGCTCGGCAGCACCGTTCGGCGGGGAATCCACCGATCCGGCGGCCGCCCGAACCGGCACGAAATCCGCGTCACAGCCCTGCGCGGCACCGACCGATCCGGCAGCGATACACGCCGACGCGGAATCCACCGCGCAATCCGGCTCGGCCGCAGTCGACACCGGCACGCAACCCGCAGCACAAGCCGGCGGGGAACCGAGCGGCGTCGGTGATCGAGGCGGGGAGGTCGCGGACGGGTCCGGGGCCGAACCGGGCGGTCGGCGCGCCGAGTCCGGTCCGCGTTTCGCCGTTTCGGCGGTGGTGGAAGTCGAACTGGTGCAAGAGGGTTCGACCCTGCACATCACGGTGGCCGACAGTGGCGGCGGGGTGGCGCCGGAGCTGGTGGACGCGGTGTTCGCGGACGGGGTCTCGACCAAAGAAGGGGCGGGGGTGCCGGGCGGACGCGGGGTCGGGCTCGCGTTGTCCAGGCAGGTGGCCAGGGCGCTCGGCGGGGACGTGTGGCTGGCGTCGGCGGGGACACCGGCGGGGGAACTGAGCGGGGCGGAGTTCATCGCGCGTCTGCCGGGCGTGCTGACCGAAGGAGACCCGCCGTGAGCCGGACCGAGTTCAGCGTGCTCGTCGTGGACGACGACTTCCGGGTGGCGAACATGCACGCCGGAATCGTCGGGGCGCTCCCGGGATTCACCGTGGGCGCGGTCGTGAATACGGTGGCCGCGGCGCGGCAGGCGCTGGCCGAGGCCAGCTTCGACCTGGCCCTGGTGGACGTGTACCTGCCGGACGGATCCGGGATCGACCTGGTCCGGGAGCTGCGCTGCGATGCCATGATGCTCACCGCCGCCACCGAATCCGCCACGGTGCGGGCGGCGGCGACGGCGGGCGCCCTCGCCTACCTGGTGAAGCCGTTCGATCACACCGTGCTCGCCGCACGACTGGCCGGATACGGGCGCTACCGGCGGATCCTGGCGGCGCCGGATGTCACCGCCCGCGACGTCGACGCGGCCTGGGACGCCCTGCGCCCGGCCCCGCCCGCCCCCGACCGTGCCGCCGCCGCGACCTCTCCCACCCGGGAGTTGGTATTGCGGGCGGCGCAGAGCGCGGACGCGCCGATGTCGGCGGGCGAGATAGCGACCGCCATCGGCATCTCACGCGCCACCGCCCAGCGCTACCTCGCCGCCCTCGTCACCACCGGTGACCTACGCATGCAGTTGCGCTACGGCGCGACCGGACGCCCCGAACAGGAGTACTCCCCCACCCGCCGCACCCCCTGATCGCCGCGGGGGCACGCTACCGAGCAACCGCACCATGGCCCGCACCCGCCACACCGCGCCACCACGGTCCACGTCCGACCGCGGCGCTACCGCACCACGGACCGCTCGCCGCTGCGGTGCCACCGCACCGTTATCTGCCCTCGGCACGGCGACGACGACGCGCCGACGTACTGACCGCGAGGTGTAGGAACGGCCACGGTGGGGTACTGAACGGGGTTACGCCCCAGACGGTTTGGAGTACGGCCTTGACCGACCCCCGCTTTCCGCAGCCCTACCAGCCGCCCCGTTTTCCGCCGGGTCCACCCGAGCCGAATGCCGTCACCGCGATCTTCGCCGGCATTCTCGCCGTTCTCGGCGGACTGCGTGGCGTGTTCGGCGCCGTCGCCATCCCGTTCCTGACCACCGACCCCGACTTCGACCCGACCGGGTTCTGGAGCAAGATCCAAGTGCTGCTGGGTGTTTCGGCGCTGTGCTCGCTGATCCTGCTCATCGGCGGCATCCTGATGCTGGCGCGCAAGAAGGTGTCGCGGGTGCTGATCGGGGTCGGCGGGACCGGCACTCTGGCGCTGTCGATCATCACCACGATCGCGCTGTACAACCATCTGGACGCGCAGACCGATGCTTCCACGTCGCTCACCGTGTCGTTCGATTCCGATCTGAGTGTGTTCAACGCGATCGGGTTCCTGTTCAACATCGCACTGCTGGTGCTGACCTTCCTGCCGAGCACGGGGCGCTGGCTGGCCCACCGCCGACCCGGATACTGACCGAAATTCCCTCGACCCGGCGACCTCTCGACGCTAGCGTGGCCTCCTGCCCGTCCCCGTCGAGAGGAACCGCCGTGTCCGAAGCCGAGGCGATCGCCGCCAACCGCGCCAACTGGGACGACCGGGCAGACGTCCACGCGCGCTCGCGGATGTACGACGTCGACGCCTTTCTCGCCGACCCGGCCGCGATTTCCTCGGTGGTGCGCAACGATCTGGCGGTGCTGGCGCCGCACCTGCCCGACACCGGAATCGCCGGGCGCTCGCTGCTGCACTTGCAGTGCCATATCGGCACCGACACCGTGTCATGGGCCCGGCTGGGCGCGGTCGAGGTGCACGGGCTCGATCTGTCCCCGAACTCGCTGCGGCACGCGGCGCGCATCGCCGCGGCCGACGGACGCGACATCACCTGGGTCGAGGGCGATGCCCGGTTCGCCTCGTCGGTGATCGACCGGTCGTTCGACACCATCGTGACGAGCACGGGCACGATCGTCTGGCTGCCCGAACTGACCGCGTGGGCCCGCTCGATCCACGATCTGCTCGCCCCCGGCGGAGTGTTCGTGCTCCGCGACGACCACCCGATCCTGGGCGCCATGGACTTCGAGCCCTGGCGGATCACCGACGACTACCTCGCCGGGGGCGGCGCCCGCACCTATTCGGACGCGGGCACCTACACCGAGGATTCGGCGGGCTCGATCGCGCACACGACCAATCACGAATGGCGCCACGACCTGGGCGAGGTTGTCGGCGCGCTGCTCGCGGCGGGCCTGCGGATCGAGGCGCTGCACGAACTGCCCTACCTGGATTGGCGGCCGTTCGGCGACCTCGTCGCCTGCCCGGAAGGCTGGGCGCTGCCGCCGGGGGCACCACGGATCCCGCTGAACTTCGCCGTCGTCGCCCGGCGTCCCGGGCGGTGAACGCACTGCGCGCTCGGTGTCGTCACCGAGCGCGCAGGATCTCGTGGTCGCCGATCAGCGCGCCCGCAGCCAGCCGCCGATGCGCTGGGCGATCGCGTCGGGGGTCAGGCCCAGCTCCTCGAGGATCTCTGCGCGCGAGGCGTGATCCAGGAACTGCTGGGGCACACCGAGATCGCGGGTCGGCACATCGAGACCGGCGTCGCGCAGGCGGGCCGAGACCGTCGAACCGATACCGCCGTGCAGGCCGCCGTCCTCGACGGTGACGACGAGCCGGTAGTTCTCGGCCAGCTTGACCAGCGTGTCCGACACCGGGATGACCCAGCGCGGGTCGACCACGGTGACCGAGATGCCCTGGGGCTCCAAGAGTTCGGCGACCCGCATGGCCGTCTCGGCGAACGGGCCGACCGCGACGATCAGGACGTCGCCGTGCTGGGCCTGCGCCGAGCCGGCACCGGGGACCGCCAGGCGCAGCACGTCGAGACCGTCGAGTCGTTCCACCGCCGTGATGTCCTCGGCGACACTGCCCTTCGGGAACCGCAGCACCGTCGGACCGTCGGAGATCGCCAGCGCCTCGGCGAGTTCCTCGCGCAGGGTGGCGCCGTCGCGCGGAGCGGCGACCCGGATGCCGGGAATGATGCCGAGCAGCGAGAAGTCCCACATGCCGTTGTGGCTGGCGCCGTCGGGGCCGGTGATGCCCGCGCGGTCCAGCACCACCGTGACCGGCTGCTTCAGCAGCGCGACATCCATGAGCAGCTGGTCGAACGCGCGGTTGAGGAAGGTGGAGTAGATCGCGACGACGGGGTGCATGCCGCCCAGCGCCAGACCGGCGGCCGAGGCCATCGCGTGCTGTTCGGCGATGCCCACGTCGAACATGCGGTCCGGGAAGCGCTCGCCGAAGGGCGCCAGGCCGGTCGGGCCGGGCATGGCCGCGGTGATGGCGACGATGTCCTCGCGCCGCGAGGCGTGCTCGATGAGTTCCTCGGAGAACACCGCCGTCCAGCCCTTGGCCTTCTTGTCCGCGAGCGGGCGGCCGGTGAGCGGGTCGATCGGGTCGCAGGCGTGCATCTGGTCGGCGACGTGGTTCTCGGCGTGCTCGTAGCCGTTGCCCTTGCGGGTGACCACGTGCACGACCACCGGTCCGCCGAAGTCCTTGGCGCGGCGCATGGCCGCCTCGAGCGCCACCAGATCGTGGCCGTCGACCGGGCCGACGTACTTCATGCCCAGATCGGCGAACAGTTCCTGCGGGCTGACCGCGTCCTTGATCCCCGCCTTGAGCGCGTGAACCATCGAATACGCTGAATCCCCCACGGCCGGAATGCTTTTGAGAAGGCGCTTCCCGGCGTCGAGGGCGTGCTCGTAGGCGGGCTGGGTGCGCAGCGCGGTCAGCCGGTCGGCCAGGCCGCCGATGGTCGGCGCGTAGGAGCGGCCGTTGTCGTTGACCACGACCACCACCGGACGGTCGGGCGCGCCCGCGATGTTGTTGAGCGCCTCCCAGCACATCCCGCCGGTGAGCGCGCCGTCACCGACGACGGCGACGACGGTGCGGTCCTGCTCGCTCAGCGCGAAGGCCTTGGCCAGGCCGTCGGCATAGGACAGCGCGGCCGAGGCGTGCGAGGACTCCACCCAGTCGTGCTCGCTCTCGGCGCGGCTGGGGTAGCCCGACAGGCCGTCGCGCATGCGCAGCGAGTCGAATCGGTCCTTGCGGCCGGTGAGGATCTTGTGCACATACGCCTGATGGCCGGTGTCGAAGATCAGCGGATCGGCCGGGGAGTCGAAGATCCGGTGTAGCGCGATGGTCAGTTCGACCACGCCTAGGTTGGGGCCGAGGTGGCCTCCGGTGGCGGCGACCTTCTGCACCAGGAACTCGCGGATCTCGTCCGCCAGGTCCCGCAGTTGCGGCACGCTCAGCCGGCGCAGATCTTCGGGTGAATCCACCCGCGACAGCACTCCCACCTGAACTCGCTCCCTCCGGACTACTGTGTGATCCGCCCAGTGTATTTGGCCGTGCGGGCGGCTCCGGCTCGCGGGCCCTTCCGGGTGCCCCGCACCGACGATCACAGCGGGCGTGCCGGTCCCCCGCGGCACGCCGCTGAACAGGGCGCGCCGCCGCCTGGCGCCGTCACCACGGGCCGCGATCGCCTGTGAGGACTATCTCCCCCGCGCGTCCCCGCGGGACCGGCCACGCCGCGTCCTAGAGTGTCGCTGTGGCCGAACCGGACGGTGTTGCGCGCACGATCGACCCCGGCGTGGTGGCGGGCATGCTCGACGAGGTGTACGCGATCTGCCGCGACGACACCTCGGGTGCGCCCGCCGACTACATCCCCGAGCTGGCCGCGGTCGCGCCCGACTCGTTCGGGTTGTGCCTGGCCACCGCCGACGGGCTGATCTACCAGGTCGGCGACACCGATGTCGGGTTCACCATCCAGTCCATCTCCAAGCCGTTCACCTACGCGCTCGCGCTGGCCGACCGCGGTCTGGACGGGGTGGCCGCGCACATCGATGTCGAACCCTCGGGCGAGCCGTTCAACGAGATCGCCCTCGAGCCCGATACCCAGCGCCCCAGCAATCCGATGATCAACTCCGGCGCGATCACCGCGGCCTCGCTGATCAACGGCCGCGACGCCGCCGAGAAGTTCGAGCGGGTCCGGCGCTGCTACTCCCGCTTCGCCGGCCGCGAGCTGACGATGGACCAGGCGGTCTACGAGTCCGAGGCGCGCACCGGCTACCGCAACCGCGCGATCGGCTACATGCTGCGCTCGGTCGGCATCATCGATGTCGACCCCGACGACGCGGTCGACCGCTATTTCCGGCAGTGCTCGATCGAGATCACCTGCGCGGATCTGGCCCTGATGGCGGCGACGCTGGCCGACAACGGGGTCAACCCGAAGACCAGGGAGCGGGCACTGTCGACCGCGCTGACCGAGCGCGTGCTCAGCGTGATGACGACCTGCGGCATGTACAACGCCGCCGGTGACTGGGTGACCACGGTCGGACTGCCCGCCAAGAGCGGCGTCGGCGGCGGGATCATCGCCGTGCTGCCCGGCCAGCTCGGGATCTCGGTGTACTCGCCGCGGCTGGACGGCCAGGGCAACAGCGTGCGCGGCGTCGCGGCCTGCCGGGAACTGTCGCGGCGCCTGGAACTGCACTTCTGTCACGTGACCCGCGCCGCGCGCACCGCCATCCGGGCCGACTACTCGGTGGCGCAGGTGCCCTCGCGGCTGCGCCGCTCCCCCGAGGACGCCGCGGTGCTCGCCGACCACGGCGACCGGGCCCGGGTCTACGAATTGCACGGCGACCTGCTCTTCGCCGGCGCCGAGCGCACGGTGCGCTCGATCGAGAGCAAGGTCGGCGAACTCGACGCCCTGGTCATCGACCTGCGCCGGGTGGGCGAGGTGAGCGCGGTGGCGCGCGAGATGCTCGACGCGCTGCAGAACGCACTGGTCCGGCGGGGCAGCCGGGTCGCCCTGGTCGATCCCGAGGCCCGGCTCGGGCACGAGGCCTCCAGCCTGGACCCCGAGGATCCGCGCGGGCGCGTGTTCGTCGACCGCGACACCGCCACCGAGTGGTGTGAGGACATCATCCTGGCCCGGCATCGGCCGCCCGGCGCCGAGAGCCGCCGCTCGATCCCCCTCGACGAGCACCCGCTGCTGGCCGGTCTCGACCCCGAGAACCGTGGTCTGCTCGGCAAGGACTTCGAACCGCGGACCTTCGCGCGCGGCGAGGTGATCGCCGAGCGGGGCGATTCGCGCTGCGGGCTGTTCCTGATCCTGGAGGGCCGCGTGCGGATGACCTTCCCCGGCACCGACGGGCGCGTGCACCGGCTGGTGACGCTGTCGGCGGGGATGACGTTCGGCGAGATCCCGATGCTGCTCGGGCAACCGTTCGTCAACGAGATCATCGCCGAGACGCCGGCGCGGGTGGCGGTGATGCGGCCGGCGGTCTTCGACCAGCTCACCCAGGGCCACCCGCAACTGAAACTGGCCCTGCTGCAACGCCTCGCCGCGGGCGCCTACGCCCAGATGGAGGCCGCGGTGCGGACGCTGTCGGGCAACGCGGGCAACTACTGACGGGGAACTCGGACCCGCCGCGAGACGTTGGGCAGCACAGCATCCTTCGACCGACAGGAGTACCGCGGTGGGCAAGAAGTCCTGGCAGGCGAGCACCACGATGATCGGGCGCGGCACGGTGCGCGCGGTTCCCGATCTGATCCGCGTCACCCTGTCGGTGGAATCGCGCGCCGACACCGTCGCCGCCGCCTACGGCCGCGCCGGTGACCGGGTCAGCGCCGTCGTCGCCGCCCTGCGCGCGGCCGGGGTCAGCGACGCCGACATGGCGACCAGCGGGCTGAGCGTGCGCACCGAGACGGTCTACACCGATCAGGGACGCAGCGAGATCTCCGGCTACCTCGCCACCACCGGGCTCAGCATCGCCCTGCGTGACGGCACCGGCACCGAACCGGCCGACACGGTGGCGGCCGCGGTGACCGCGGGCGGCGACGACGTCCGCCTCGGCGGGCTGACCCGCGGGATCGCCGACCCCGAGCCACTGCTCGCCCAGGCCCGCGACGCCGCCTTCGACGACGCGAAGACCAAGGCCGCGCAGTACGCCGAGCGCGCGGGCGTCACGCTGGGCGCGGTCGTGCAGATCACCGAGGACACCGCCGTGCCGCTCCCCCGCGCCTACGACATCAGCGCCGAGATGGACAGTGCGCCGATGCTGATGGCCAGGGCCGCTTCGCCGGTGCCGGTGGTTCCCGGGGAGACCGAGGTCGGTGCCACCGTCCGGGTCACCTGGGCCCTGGACTGATCCGAACCGGGTCGCCCGGCAGCGGAGCCCCGGCACGCCTCGGCGGAGTGCTCGCCGAGCGCGGAGGCGCCGCTGCCGACGTCCCGCACCGGTCGATGCCGGGTGATCCGGCGGCCCGAACCGTCCTCGCTCAGCGGTCGAGCAGGGCGACGCATTCGACGTGGTGGGTCGCCGGGAACGCGTCGAAAGCGCGCAGGTCGGCGAGGTGATAGCCCGCGTCGAGATACAACCCGAGATCGCGCGCGAAAGACGCCGGGTCGCACCCGATGTGGACGATCCGGCGCGGATCGGCGTCGGTGACCGCGGCCACGACCTCCTTGCCCGCACCGGCCCGCGGCGGATCGAGCACCACGACATCGGGTCCGTCGCCGTCGGCGTGGGCACGCACCCAGCGCTCGACACGATCGGCGCGCAGGTCCAGCCAGGGCAGATCACGCAGCGCGGCGGTGCCGTCGGCGACGGCCGAGCGCGCCGATTCGACGGCGGCGACCGCACCGGTCTGGCCGGTCTGCTCGGCCAGCCGCGCCGCGAACACGCCGACGCCGGCGTAAAGATCCCAGCCCGAACCGCCGGGAGCCAGCCCCGACCACTGCGCGACGAGGTCCGAATAGCATTGCGCGGCACCGCGATGCGCCTGCCAGAAGCCGGTGGCCGCCAGTTCCCAGCGCCGGCCCGCCACGTACTCCACGGCTCGGCCGGTGCCCGCCATCACCCATTCCTCGCGGGGGGCGTTGGTGGCCGACTTGCGCGCGGCGGCCCGGTCGCGGATCGCGCCGCGCTCGTCAC